>JAZUBJ010000075.1:0-5286 GCA_045638445.1 Bacilli bacterium
AATTCATTTTTGATTTTGAACTTCTTAGGAAATAATCATAAATATTTATTTTATTATTTATTATATTTTCTGTTAATAGTAGTGTTTTTAAATGTGAAATAAATATGTCTTTGTTTGATAGTTTTGATATTTTTGATAAACATTCATCGATTGTTTTTCCATTTGTTTTTATTACTTCAATTTTAGTATCTTTTTCATTTATTAGTAATTCTGATATCATTTCATATTGATTTTCATTGTAGTCTAATATTATTCCGCTTATTATTGCGAAATCATTTATTTCTGTGTAGTCTTTACATCCTGATGTTAGTAGCATTAGTAGTATTAATATTATTTTTTTCATAGTTCTCCTTTATTTGTATTTTGTGGGAGTAGTGCTTTGTTAATTTTATTTTTTTTGTTTTCATTTATAGTTGGTGATAGTGGTATTAGGAATGGTTTTTCAAATGATTTTATACTACAAAGGTTAGTAAGTAAAATTATAAATCCAAATAATATTCCGATTATTCCTAGGAATGAAGATGCTATCATTAGTGAGTATCTATATATTCTTATAAAAGATTGAAATTCATGATATGAAAAAAACATGGAGCAAAGTGCAGTTATTGCTACAATGATTACCATTATTGGTGAGATTATTCCTGCTGATACTGCTGCATCTCCTAAAACAAGTGCTCCAAGAATTGAAAGGGATGTTCCTCTTGAAGATGGTTTTAATGCATCTGCTTCATATAAAAGTTCAAATGTAAATAGTAATAGTAATGCTTCGATTAGTGCAGGAAATGGGACAGTGTATCTTTGTAATGTGAAATTGACAAGTAAACTTGTTGGTAGCATCTGTTGATCATATGTAATTAAAGATAAATAAATAGATGGTGCAAAAATAGTAATATAGAAAGCTATTATTCTTAATATTTTTATAAATTCTGAATAGAATTTTTTATTGTAATTATCTTCTTCTAAATAAAAGAAATCAACAAAGAAAGTTGGTATTATAAGTGCATTATCTGAATTTTCTGTTAGTATACATATTTTTCCTTCTGTAAGACATTTAGCAATTGTATCTGGTTTTTCTGTTGATTTTATTGTTGGGAAAGTAGTTTTGTTTTCTTTTTTTATAAGTTCTTTTATATAATATGTATCTAATATTTTGTCAGTTTTTATATTTTTTAATTTTTGTATTGTGTAGTTTAATAGTTCTTTGTCTACAATGTCATTCATATAAAAAATACATATTTTAGTTTTAGTTTTTGTTCCGAGTGTTAGTTCTTTGATATAAAGATTTTTGTTTTTTATTCTTTTTCTTATAAGACCAAGGTTTGTATTGTAATTTTCATTAAATGAATCTTTTGGTCCTTTTATTGCAGGTTCTGATACTGGAGTATTAACGCCTCTATCTAATGTTGCTCTTGTTTCAAAAGCAAGTACTTCTTTTTTATAGATTAATATTGTAAAACCATTAAATAAATATTCATAAATTTTATCTTGATCATAATCAACTTCAATAAAACTTATTGATGGTATAAAATTGTTTATGTCTTTTTTTATACTAGAGAAATTTGTTTTTAATAAGCTTCTTTGTGATAAGTATTGCATTATATATTGGTTTGATAGTTGAGAAGAAGATAATGTTTGTATGTTTAGAATATATAGTTTATTTAATCCAAAATTTATTTTTTTTATTTGTAAATCTGGAATATTTTGTTTATCTTTTTTGAATTTATTTATCATATTTATATTATGGTTTTTATTTATTAAGTTATTCTTTTGTTTGTTGTTTCTTTATTATAAGTGTGTTATTATTGAATTGATAATAGGAAGTGATATTATGGTTCAAAAGGATGAAAAAAAGAAAATCGATGCAGAAACGTATTGGAATAAGAAAAAATTTATTCCAAATTGGTCAAAAATATTTTTAACTTTTATATATGTTAGTTTTATTATTTTAGTAGGTGTATTTGGTATTAACTATTATATAAAATCACATGATTTAACATTTATTAAGTTTAAAATTAATCCTGAATTTGGGTTTGTTGTTGATGGTAAAGATAAGGTTGTTTATTATGTATCTTTAAATGATGATGCTAAGTCTATTTATAATTTAGATATGTTTAAAGGTAAGAATCGTAGTGATGCTTTGGCTAAGGCAATTGACGTTGCAAAAGAAAATAACTTTTTGGTTGATGGTGAAGAAAAAGCGGTAACTATTACTGTAGTTTCTGATGAAAAAGAAAAGGTGGAAGAATTAGAAAAAAAAGTTAATGAAGATATTAAAAAAACTGATAAGGAGATTCAATCTACTTTTGAAGAAGCTACTAAAGAAGAAGTTGAACAACTTGGAAAAATTGAACTTGATAGAGTTCCTGAATTAGATAACAAGCCAATTTTATCTGGTAATGTGAATAAACCTAATGGAAATGGTTCAAGTAATGTAGGTAAAGAAAATGAGGGTTCTTGTTCCACAATTGGTTCTAAAGAGCAAAGGTGCTCTTATACTAAACTTGTAAGTCAGGATATGAGTGGAAATACAAGATATGATACTGCTGTAAAAGTTTCAGATTCTGTTTTTGGTAAAACAAGTGATAATGTTATTATTGTAAATAGTGAAGACTATGTTGATGGATATTTAGCTACTAGTTTGTCTCTTGCTTATGGTGCGCCAGTTCTATTTACATCAAAAGATACTATTGATGCTGTAATTGAAAAAGAAATAAAATCATTAAAAGCAAAAAATGTTTATATTATTGGTGGAACTGGAGTAGTTTCAGATACTGTTGAGAGTAAAATAAAAAATCTATTACCTGAAAGTTCAATTATTAGAGTTAAAGGTACGGATAGATTTTTAACTTCTATAAGTGTTGCTGAAACTATAGAGAAGATTAAATCTTTTAATGAAGTATTTTTAGTTCCTAGTTCTGAATCGATGATAGATGCTGGTCTTGTTTCTAGTATTTCAGGAAAATTAAATATTCCTATTTTATATACAAAAGCAAATGAATTTAATTCATCAGTTAAAGAATATATTGCTAAAGAAAGAAAAAATAAGATTAAAACAATATATTTGGTAAGTGGATTATTTAATTCTGATACTATATCTGCCATTAGTAAATTTGCTGAAGATTATGATATTGATATAGTAGAATTAAAAGGAAAAGACAGATATAAAACAAATGCTGCGATATTAAATTATTTTGATAAGACTAAAAGATTTGATAGTGTTACTATTGTTAATAATCAAGTTGATTTAATTGTAGCTTCTAGTTTTGCTGCTAAAAATGGTAGTGCTCTTTTCTATGTTGGTGATAATCATATTGATAGTGGGCAAGCTAGTCTTATTAGTAAAAATAATAAAATTAAAAAGCTATATTATTTTGGTGGAGATGATATTAAAGTTGCTTATAGAAATATGGCTTATGAAATAAAAAAATCAAATGTTTCAAAATGTGATAATCCTACAAAAGAGTTACTTTATATGAATAAACATGCTGTAATTTATGTTCCACATCAAGATGATGAATCTTCTCATTTAGGTCAATTTATTACTGGTGCTGTTGAGAGACTTGGAAGTAATAATGTTCATTTAGTTGTTATGACTGATGGTAATGGTTCTGCTATTAAAAATGAGGAACATGTTATTTCTATATTAAAAAAATATAATTTGACTCTTACTCAAGCTCGTGATAGGGAATTTGTTGAGTCAGCGAAGTCTCTTTGTGTAGGGGATTATAAATTTGTTGAGCAATTGAATTTGAATTTAAAAAGATTTCCTGATCCAAGTTTAAATAAAAATGTTGATAGTGTTAAGAAAGTTATGAAATATTATGATGAGTTATATAGAAAAGATGGTGGAGTTACTCATTTTACGTATACAAATTTTGATTCTCATAATGATCATAATACATTAGGTTCTTCATTATCTAGTTTATATTTTGATACTGCTGTTGATGATAATAGTTTTAGCGATGTTTATTTAGCGGTTAAATATGCTGAGTATGAAGGTACTGATAAAAATAAAATGTTTATTAATAAAAAGATACCAAGTGCTTATTATTTAAGATATAGTAATCCAACTAGTTGGCCATATATGTTAAATGCATTTGATAAATATAAACAACATTTATCTGATGATGGGGATAATTCAAATGATTTACTTGGTATGGGATATGAGTCTGCATCTACAGTTTTTGATGAATTTACTATGAAAATGACTGAGAGTGAAAATTTATACACACCTATACATGTACCTTTTAAAAAATAATTTAAACCTCATTTTTATGAGGTTTTTATATGTCTTTTTTTATATTTAGCATAATCTATTATAGGAGGTTATATGTTTAATAATTATAAAGAGATTGTTACTAAAGCTATTATAGGTAAAGGGAAAAAAGAATTTAATGATAAGTGGGAAATAAGCGTTGATAATAAAATTGATACTGTTCTTGGATGTTGGGTTATTAATCATGATTTGAAGGGGATTAAAGATGGTGAATACATAAAAATAATTGGAAGCTACGATATTAATATTTGGTATAGTTATGATAACAATACTAAAACTGATGTAGTTAGTAAGAAAAACTTTTATGAAGAGCGAGTGCGAGTTAATATACGTGAGAATGGTGAATTTAATGATAATATAGATATCATTATTAGAAATTTAAAGAATCCTTCTTGTATAGATGTTTTTAATGATGAGAATACTATTAAATATACAATATTAAAGGAACTTGGTATAGAAATATTGGGAGATACTAAAATAAAAATTCCTATATCAAATACTGAGGATGAGTATGAATTAATTATAGATGAAGATGTTATTGGAAAAGAAATAGAAAACAATATTAATGAAAATTATTTAAGTAAGTAAAAATACTTGGAAAATACATATGTTTTTAGTATAATTATTATATATAATGATAAGGTTTGGTAAAAAATATGAAGAATAGTGTGAAGAATTATAGTGTATTTATAGTATTTATGCTGGTTGTAGTTGGTATAATTACTTTTTGTGTGTTTTATGTTTTTGGAAATGTAGAGAGTGAAAATTATAGTTTTGGTAAAGATGGTTATGCTTTATATGTGAGTAAAAAAGATAATTATCAAACTAAGAGTTATTCTTTTAATAGTGGTTCTACATATTCTTTTAAAAACAATAATAGTAAAATATCTATTGATTCTATTGAGGATGGAAATGTTAATATTGATGATTCTACTATGATTCATTATAGTGATAATTCTTTGCTTGTTTTAAAAAAAGTTGTTGGAATTGATTTAAGTAAAATAAGTGAT
>JAZUBJ010000076.1:0-17972 GCA_045638445.1 Bacilli bacterium
ATTTCAGCAATAACAACAATCACATAACTTATTGAAGATGTAAAAAATGAACATAGTAACGAATCACCATATATAACCTTATTAGCAAGAACAATTAAAGAAAAGCATACAGGAGCTTTAAAAACACCTATATTTATAACATTACATAGGTAAATAAAACAAAATATCAATGTAATTACTAATATTTTTATAAATGAAAACGAAACAGAATCTAATTTTGTCAGATATTTATAATTAACAATTTGAAAAAATAAACTTATAAAAATGGAGATTAATAAAACTATATTAATTATTTCCATAATTATCTATCTCCTTCTTATGACTTTTTGAGACAACATAATCACACATTCCATCTTTAAAATAAACATAATTTGTATTCCAATCAATCTTATCTACATTTTTCATATTAATAAGAATACCTTTTGACGAAATAATAAAATAATCAGGAAAATGTTTCTTAATATTATTTATAGAAATATTTTGATAATATAATTCACTCTTTGTAACTATTTTAGTTCTTCTTCCTTCTCTTTGAATATAATCTATTTCAGAAAAGGATATAGCATAGTCAATATTTTTATATGTGTATCTATATACATCAGGCTTACAAAGCATTTTAATACAAATATCAATACAAGTAGATAAATTTGACTTAATATCTTCACATTTACCAATGAAATCAAGTATTTGAAGTCTTTGCTTATATACATCATAATATAACGAAACATGAGCAGTAATAATTATTATAGGACTTACCCAATTATTAAGTTCATTTCTAATATATCTTACAATATCAAGACCATCACCACTTGGTAATTGTAAATCAATAATATAAATAGAATTTTCATTAAATGACGATATCTCTTTAAGAACATTATCCGAAATATCATCGAATTCAAAAATTCCAAATTCAAGCTTATTACTCATCATGTATTTGGTGATTAACTTAACATGATTTTTTCTATGCTCTTGTTTATCTTCTACTATTATGAAATTTATCATATCGACCACCATCCAAACGTCATTTAATAGTATCATAATTTTTTATCTCGAGCAACTAAAAATATAAAACAAATAAAAAAAGATGATTAAATCATCTATTGTATTTCACTAACTTTTATTGTATACAAATTTTCAGGATCAATAAAATTTCCTTTATGCATAACCTCAAAATGTAACATAAATTTATTATCACTAATTTCATTCACTTTTGAAGAACCTAATATTTCTCCTTGCGAAACTTTATACCCAACATCAAAAGAAAAATTATCTATATTACTATAAACACTGATTAAATTGTCATTATGCTTAACTGAAATAACTTTTCCATAAACATCATTATCTTCTATAGAAATAACTTCACCTGATAGTATCGCTACTACATCAAAACTTTCCTCACAAACATAATCTACACCTGTATTTTGCATATATATATTGTTATATAAAATTAAAGAATTTTCCTGTTTTTTTGAATCACCTTCATAATCATAAAAATATCTGCCAACAGTAACATTTTCATCAATATAAGGTCTTATTATTATATCTTCTTCTTTTTTCATAACCGGTAAAACATCACCTTCAAAAACACCATCTAAGGTATAAGAATAAATATCACTTTCATTTAAATATTTTTTTACACCTTCAGTAACCTTCATAGTAAATATCGCAACAATTAACACAACTCCTATATAAATTATAGGTATAAAATAATTAATATACTTTTTCATAAATTCACTCTCCTAATTATAGAGTGAACATTTTTTTATATTTTATTCACTATTTCAACATCAGTATAATAATGTTTCAATATTTCATCATATTTATAACCACTTTTAGCCATGTAATTTGCCCCATACTGACTCATACCTACACCATGACCATAACCTTTAGTTTTAATATATACATACTCTTTATCATTACTTATTTCAAAATCAGTACTTCTCAAAGATAATAATGTTCTAATCTTAGTTCCTTTAAATTTATTACCATTAATATATAAATAATTAACTCTTCCTGTATCACTTCTTTCATATTTAATATTTATATTATTTGAATAATCTATACCCAGTTTATTAAAAAAATCATTAATTTTAATTTTTAAATCCTTTGATTTATAATTACTATTCTTATCCCATGAAGAATCAACACTAACCAAATAATCTAATTTTTGACTAAATACATTTTCAACATTTTCTGTATAACCATTAGATATAGAAAAATAAAAAGATATAATCACCTCATCATTATAAACCATATATTCATTTTTAGTTTCATAAACCATATTTTTAATTTTATTATAATATTTATCGAAATTATTTCCCCACTTATCTTTCATCTCAGATAAAGAAATATAACACTGATCAGATGTATCACTCTTTAACTTATAGTTTTTATTATTCTCTAACTTATAAAGAGCAAAAGTTCTTGCCGCAACACTCATTGCTTTTAAAGCTTCATCATCGAAAGAAGCTGGCATTTCACATGCAACTACACCAATAACATATTCTTCTAACTCCAAATTAATTACTTTATCATTATAAGAAACATTAACATTAAATTCTTCTTTTTTTATCTCACTATCCTCATTTAAAACAACATTTGATTTCTCTTTATTTACATAACTAAAAATCATACATACAAAAACAATAAAAAATACTATGAATCTTTTCATAGTAAATTTTATTCACATAATATTAAATTATTCTAAATGATTAATTTTATTTAATCTTCTAACATGTCTTTCTTCTGTTGAAGGAGTTGTAAAAATAAAATTATCAAGTATTTCTTCTAAATTTTCTGTATATTCTGCAAGAGTCATAACATTTGCCATATTATGTTCCTTACATAATTTAGCCTCTCTTGGAGAATTAACTTTAGCAGCAATAATACCACTTATTTTATTAGCAGCAATACTCATACCAATACCAGTACCACAAATTAATATACCATAATCTGCTTTACCATCTTTTATGCACTCACATAACAATTTGGCATAATCTACATAATCTACATTATTTTTTTCATCGCATCCTAGATTGATATACTCGATATTTTTAGAATTCAAATAACTAATTATTCTACCTTTTAAATCAATTCCATGATGGTCATTCGCTAATACTATTTTCATATAATCACCATCATAATTATAACATCATATATTAACTTATATAAATATTTAATACTCTTGTTTACACTTTTCACTTATAACTTTAGTACCACTTAATATATCATGAATTCCTCTTCCTTCTTTTTTAAATGAAATCATAATAAATGATATAAGAATAACAAAATAATCAACAATTTCTAAAATTGATAATCCGATTAAACAAAGTGGTTTACTTAAAATGAATATAAATATAATATTTAATAAATAAACTAATATGCTATTAATAATAAATGTTCTAATTAATATTTGAATAAAATAAGGAGCTTTATTATTTTTACCAACAACCTTAATTTTAAATAAAGCTTTACCTAGTGTTCTACCTCTACTAAAATATTGACACAAAGTATAATAAACAAATGATGTAACACATGAAATAATAGTAAAATATACACCATATTTAGAAATATCATATGTATAATTTTCTATTTTTATAAGAAATTCTTTATCATTAACATTTTCACTATTATCTATAAATTCATAGTACTCTTCATAAGTATCATAATATTCTTCATAATAAGGATTAATAATTGCAAAATCACTAAAAATAGTCGCAATAAATGCAACTATTATAAAATCAATCATATATGCGCTAATCCTTTTAAAACTTAAATTATTGGTTAGCATTATTACCTCCGTTATCATCAGGTATATTAGTATAAACTTTTTTCTCATCTACAACTGCTTTTGGCTTTTTATATAAGAATGAGAAAAATTTAGATTTTTTCTTAAAAATACCTGAATTAGGAAATTGATTATTTATCGTAAAGAGAATAGTATTTGATAAATCAAACATATTTCCTTCTTCTACATTATAATCTCCTAAACTTAATTCACAATTTGAAATTATCAAAGGAACTTTAGAGAACAAATTAACTTTACATAATTCAGCTTTAGCATTATACATATCTCTCATCATACCATATAAGGATGAAACAAAAAATGTATAATTATTTTGAACACAGTAATTATAAACAGCTCCAATAGAAGCATCTACTTTATTCAAATTAGCTTTTAATTCTTCAACAGTCTTGACATCATCTATTTTACTATTTATGATAATCAACTCTTTATCATATTTTTTTAATGTTTCAATTAGTCTAGCAGGATCTAGAACTACACCATCATCAGTTGGTGCATATTTTAGACAATCATCAACACTATTTCTAAGACCAGTCAAATAATAATTTATTATAGGACAATTATCCTTTTTATCCATTATTAAGCATCTTGCATTTATAGACTTCAAACTGTTTAAAAAACAATTTGAAGCTAATGCATAATTATACATAAATGGTATTTGAACAGCACACTTAACAGGAAATAATGAATAGAATCCCAAAGTACTCATATCAAAGTTTCTAAATCTTTGTGCAGCCAACTCGTTTTTAAATAAATCAATACTTATGTTTGAATAATTAAAGAATAACAATTGATCATTCTCTTCTAATCTATATCCATAATTAGCAGCAAATGTACGAGCAGTATTTGGAGTTTCTTTTGTTTGAATAAATACATTTAATTTCTTTGAAAAATCCTTCCATTTTTCACCCATTTCAGTAACAAAACTTTTAACAACATCTTTAACAGGTAATAAACTATTCATATTGTTTTCACCTGTTACAATACCAACTTTTACATTTGAGCCCATCTCATAAGTAAATAACGTAATACCTCTTTCAATACTTTCATAATCAAATACAGATTTTTGACATAAAATGAAATGAACAAAAATTTTATTTTTTACCTTCATTTTTATATCTCTTACATAATACGCTAATTCTTCAAATGCCATATAACAATCAATATAAGCAAATATATGTAAATTAGAATCTTTTTTAACTGTTTCATTTGTAATATATTTCATTAATTGATTTTCAGTAGCTTCACCTTTATTAATGTTTCTCTCAATCAATGAATGTGTTAAATCCATATCAATTCCCATACTGAAATTTCTATAAGCAGATTTATAATCTAAAAAAGAATTTGGTAATCTTACTAAATAATTAGCAGTAATAATGTTATCTAAATTAGGCATAATTTCTTTCGAATAAACTTCTATAGAATCATTTTGTTCTACACCATAACCATTAATTAAAAATAAAATACTCTTTTTCATATAATGTCTCCTTATTTTTTATGTTCATGTCTAAAATATTTATAAATCTCCATAACTAACAACACTGGAACTGCTAATAAGAATAGATATATTAAGTGGTTATATGGAACTTTATGAGTTTGTAAGAATGTTGATAATAATTCACTTTCCATAACAATAACTTGTAATAATATAGAACCAGCTATTGTAAGTATAACGAATGGATTTTTCTTAAATCCATTTTTAAACACACTTACTTTTTCACTTCTACAGTTAAGAACATGAATATTTTGCATGAATACCATTAAAGCTAATATATATCCTCTTCCAAGTTCTTCATTCATTCCACTATTACATAAATAATACCAAGCACCAAATACAATTAAACCAATAAATAAACCTGCAATTAATGTTTGTTTTATTAACTCTTTTTCAAATAAACTTTCTTTTGTGCTTCTTGGTTTTTCACTCATTATTGTTTCTGTTTCACGTTCAAATGATAAAGCCATATCTTGAAGACCATCAGTAACAAGATTTAACCATAATAATTGAATGGCAACTAATGGAATATCAAGTCCAGCTATAATACTTAATACAAAGAATAATACTTCTGCAAAACCACAAGATAATAACATAATAGAAATTTTTCTTATATTTGAGTAAGCATTACGTCCTTCTTCAATACCAGCAACAATTGATGAGAAATTATCATCAATTACTATCATTTTAGCAGTACTCTTAGCAACATCAGTACCACTACCCATTGCAACACCAATATTTGCGGCTTTTATAGCAGGAGCATCATTAACTCCATCTCCTGTTACAGCAACAAATTCTCCTTGTCTTTTTAAAGACTCAACTATTTTTAATTTTTGCATTGGTGTAACTCTAGCAAATACTTTTTTATCCTTTATAAATTTATCAAAATCTTTTTCGGATTTTAAATGTAAATCTAAATCACTACCAGTAACAACTTCATCTTTAGATTCAACCATATTTAAATCTTTAGCAATTGCATAAGCAGTTAAGGCATGATCTCCAGTAATCATTAATACTTTAATACCAGCTTTTTTACATAATCTAATTGATTCAGTTGCTTCTTTTCTAACAGGATCAATAAATCCAACTAAACCAACAAAATTTAAATGTTTAATATCTTTTTCATTATATTTCTTATCACCTGATACTTCACCATCACATAAAGCAATAACTCTATATCCATTTGATGATAATTCTTCATTTTGTTTTAATATCTCTTCTTTATTTAATTTAACTTTCTTACCATTAACATAAGCATGATTACAAAATTCTAAAATAACTTCCAATGAACCCTTTGCAGTACAATATGTTTTGTCATCTTTTGAATAAAAAACTGCACTAAATTTCTTTTCAGATTCATATGGTATTTCTGAAATAACTTTGTATTTTACTTTTTCAGTTTGTAATTTATGAGATAATGCAAGAAATGCTACATCAATTGAATCTCCATAATATTCCCACTTATTTTTAACTTTTTCAAGTTCAGCTTCATTATTTATTTGACCTAAAATTGAAATATATTTTGCATTTTCAATATCAGCATTAAGAACAGGTAATACTTTTCCATCATCATTATAACCGTTTCCTTCAATTTCAAATGTATCACCATTACATAATTTAATAATTTTAGCAGTTTGTTCATTTACTGTTAATGTACCTGTTTTATCACTTGCAATTACAGTACAGCTTCCTAAACTTTCTACAGAATTAAGTTTTTTAACAATTACATTTCTCTTACTCATCTTGTTAGAACCAATTGTTAAAGCCATAGTTAGTGCAAGAGGTAACCCTTCAGGCATTGCAGATACTGATAAAGCAACAACATTTAAAAATATATCCATTGCATCATAACCTTTTAAATACAATACAATACCGATTATTATTGCTATCACAACAATGATTGATGAAATTTGTTTTGAAAATCTTTCCATTCTAATTGTTAATGGAGACTTTGTCTCTTCAGTAGTTGTAACTTTTTCAGCAATTTGTCCTACTTCAGTTTTAATACCTGTAGCAATAACTAGAGCAAGAGCTCTACCAGTTAAAACGCTTGTACCAGCATAAACCATAGTACTTCTTGATTCTTCATCAATACTTGAAACATCGTCAGTTTTATTAACACCAATACTCTCACCAGTTAAAACAGATTCATCTACAGTCAAATTATTACAACTAAGTAATCTAGCATCAGCAGAAACTTGAGTTCCAGATTCTAAAACTATAATATCACCAGGAACAATGTTTTCTGAATCAATTTCATAATGCTTACTATTTCTTACAACTTTTACCTTAAACTTTATAAGATTTTTTAATGCTTCTGAATTTTTTTCAGCTCTATATTCCTGAACCGTTGAAACTACCGCATCAATAAGAATAATAAATGCAATTGCTCCAGCATCTACAAACTCTCGTGCAATACAAGAAAATACAGCTGCAGCTATTAATACATAAATTATTGGATCCTTAAGTGAACAAAAAAATATCTCAGATACTGTTTTTTGTTTTTCCTTTGGTAACTCATTTTTACCATATATTGTCAGTCGATGTTTAACTTCCTTATCACTAAGTCCATTCATACTAGTTTCAAATTCTTTTATTATTTTTGATTTACTCATCAAATTATATTTTTCTTTTCCCTTTTCTTTATCCATTTCAACCTTCCTTATTATATATAAACATTATAAGGTAAAACAGTGATTTTTTCAATACATACAAAAAGATTTAAACAGCGTTTAAATCTTTTATTATTTGCTTTCACCTAATATAATACCCACAGTTTCTTCTTTGTTATTTCTTATAAGTTTTAGTTCAACTTTTTCATTAGGTTCATATTTGTATAAATAATATCTTAATTCTGCAATATTTTTAACTTTATATTCACCAACTTGTATTATAATATCACCTTTTAATACTCCCGCTTTTTCAGCAGGTCCATTTTTCTCAGGTTCAATAACAACAACGCCAGTAGTAACATTATCAGGAATTGTTATTCCATACTTTTTTAAATAATAATCAGTTGAAGAAATATCAGCCATACTTATTCCTAAATAAGAACGTTTAATTTTCTCTCCACTAACAATCATATTAGCATATTCCATGGCATCCTCAATTGGAATTGCAAAACCAATACCTTCTATCTCATCTTGAACAATCTTCATTGAATTTACACCAATAACATCACCATTAACATTACAAAGAGGTCCTCCGCTATTACCAGGATTAATTGCTGCATCGGTTTGCATTACATTCATAATCCAATCTTTTGAACTTGAAGAAACACTCACTTCAACCATTCTATCTTTAGCACTAAGAATACCTCTAGTAACTGTACCAAAATATTCAATTCCAAGAGGAGAACCTATTGTAAACACAGTATCACCAAGTTTAACACTTTCACTATCACCTAATTTAGCTACTTTACTAACTTTTTCACTATTTATTTTAATAACAGCGATATCTGCATATTCATCACTACCAATAACTTCGCAATCCAATGTTTCACCATTCATTAATAATACTTTTACACTTGTCGCTCCACTTATAACATGATGATTAGTCATGATATATCCATCTTCTGAATATATAAAACCAGAACCAATACCATTTTCTCTATTATTTTTATAATTTTGAACAACAACAACCGAATCATAAATATTATTTATTCCATACGAAATCCCTTCGTCAGTAACATTGACAGAAGTTTCAATTTTATTAAAGTTTTTATCTATCGATTTATAATCATTGTAAATATAATAACCAAAACCACACAAAATAAGAACAGAAATTAATACTAAAATACCATTAATATTTTTCTTCATTTTTCTCCTATTCTATATAAGATATCTCCTTATAATTATCAGGGAATCCCATTCTATATAAAACTTTTTTAACATCTATAGAATGTAATCTTGAAGATAACTTATCAATTTCATAATCAATTTCATTCATCATCATTTTAAAATCACTAAACGTTAATAAATGTTTTAAAATAATAATTAAAGCAAAAATATCATGTTTACCATAAATATATTCATCATCAACCTTAGGTATATTTAATATATTATGAATGCTTGTATCATCTATACCTTTTTGAGTTTCATGATTAAACAAAATATCCTCATGAGCACATAAGTTTCTATAATTAGATAAAATTGATAAATAATTACCAAAATCATCTGCATCAACATCGGTATAATAACTAGCAATAGATTCTTGATCCTCTCGTTTTAGCACAGTAAATAACTCACTCATTATACCAAAACTTAGAACCTTTACTCCAACCCATAACGGAATATATCCATAGTTATTAATATAGTGACTAGTAGCAGCATGTTGATAACCATTAATTCTAATTTGACGTTTTAATTTACGAATTAAATCATTAATTTGTCTAGTTTTTTCTTTACTTCTATCAAAATTATCAACATTTAAATAATCTTTTTCTTTATAACCATATTTTCTACTTAAAACATAACTAAAAATAGATTTGTAATTATTTTCAACAATTAAAACATTTTTAAAAATAATATTTCTAAAATATCTATCAAACTTAAATAAAGAATATAATTCCTCAAATGTAGCACCATCAACAAAACGTTTTGAACCTGTTACTAAAAAAGGAGAACGATATCCATTTAAAAAGAAATAATTTTCTCTTAATAAAATATCTTTAGCTTTATCGTAATCTTCTATTATTAATCCTTTTGATTTTAAAATATCCAATTGTTCATCTATAGTTTTAAATATTTTCGCTGACACTAGACCAACTCCTATTCTTACATAAATTATATCATAAAAAAAATCAATTAAAATATAGAAACAAGAGTTTTACATTTTAAAACAAATTAAAACATATTATCTACACACAAAAAATAACAATCATATATATTTTTTGTTTATATTAAAATTTATAAAATTAAAAAGTAAGTATAATACTTACTTAATTAATCTTGTTTTTCCAAATGGCATTCTTTGTAAAACTTTATATTCAGATGAAACTCTATCTTTATACGAAACAAGACTTTCCTCATCTAAAATATATAAATGACCATTTTTACTAGTAAAAGGACAACCTTTTTGAGGAAACTTTACAACATTAATAATTTTACCTAAATCACTAATATCATAATATTTACCATTTTTTAAACATACTATAGTTTGATATCTATGACTAGACGTATAGTCAATTGACAAACATCCACCAAAATTAGTTATTCCCATAGGAATAATATCATCTATTTCACAAACATATAAATTGTTTATCTCATATTTTTCAAACATACAAAACCTCCAATAATATTATACTATAAAATTCATTCATCGAAAACAATATTATCTATATAAACAAAACCATTCATATCATATAAAAGATTCTTGTCTATCATTTTCTTTGCTATTTTACATATAGTAGAAATTCTTCTACCATTTACAAGCGGATCAATATATCTAACTTTAGAAGCAAGGTTAATACAATACACATCTTTTTTTTCTAAAGATTTTTTAACTTTTTTACTTGTTTTCCATATATTAAATATATCAGCATATCTAGATGATTCAATTATACTAATAATTTCACTTTCCTTCATATTATATAACTTTTCTCTACTAATTAATCCATCATCATTCAATCTCTTTATAATATCTGCTAAAAACTGCATTGAATACCTCGTTCTGTCTTCTCTATAAATAATAGAAAGACGACTTGTTACTTTTACAAATTTTCTAGCAATACTTTTCGTCTTAAAAGAAATTTCATCTATTCCACTATTATCTTTTAAAACAACCAAATCATTATAAATTTCTCTTATCTCGTCCAATGTTAATAACTTGTAAGTAAATAAAGCATTTGATAATGAATACTCAAGCCTATCAGATGAAAGTTTAGGCGTATCATTATCAGCTATTGGATAAATATGATAATTATCTACTTCATCAATAGAAATATTATCTCTTTTTAATAAATT
This sequence comes from Bacilli bacterium, assembly GCA_045638445.1. Lineage (GTDB taxonomy): Bacteria > Bacillota_I > Bacilli_A > RF39 > UBA660 > CAG-1000. The sequence goes on from JAZUBJ010000076.1 coordinate 11,264, forward strand.
TATAATATCAGATGATTCAATAATTATTTTGGTTGTTAAATCTTCAGTAGACTCTTGATTCATATAATCACCATCTAAAAAATCAATACAATGTTTAAATACAGGAGTTGCTATATCATGAAATAAACCAGATAATGTTTGTTTCTTATCATGAGTAAAATGCCAAATTATAAGCGCAACACCTATCGCATGATCTAAACTCGAAAAAAAATAATCACTCTCAAATAAATCAGAATAAATAGTTCCACAAGTTATACTGATATATTGTTGTTTAAGCATAGATTCAGTATTAATATAGTCAACTAGCCATTCTGGAAAATCAGGTTCTAACATTTTAAAATACTCTTTTGTACTTTCTTTTACATTATCTAAATAATTCATGACACACCTCTAATAATAAAATATAATATCAAATAATATATATAAATACAAAAAATATTCAACATAACTTTTTTTATTATTTAATTAAAAATTTAAGTTTAGGAATAATTGTTTTATAATTCACATCATTAGACAAATCATCAATTGAAACCCATTTATAATCAATAAGCTCATCATTATCAATCTTTATATCTATAACATCATCTACAAAAAAAAGGTATCTAAAATCAAAATGATAATGTTGAGGCAAATTTAACCTTTCATTATACTCAATAAGATGCGTATCTATATCAAAAGGAATTAATTCATCATCTCCTATATTTAATTTATTTATATTCTTTATTCCAGTTTCTTCAAAAATTTCACGTCGTACTGCTTCTATTAATGAGCAATCAGTAATATCTACGTGTCCACCAGGATATAAAAACATATTTAAATCTTTATGATATAAAACTAAAAATAGATTTTCTTTTCTTGAATAAATAAAACCTCCTACTGTAATATGACCAGCAAAATTATTCCAGTTAATAAGTTCCCCATCATTATAAAGATTTATAAAACCTAAAAGTTTATTTTGTCGACTTAATTCATCCGGATATATTAATAAATATTTATCCAAAATTTTTAATAAAGAATTTTTCAATGTATTCACCCAAAAAAATTATAACACAAAAAAAAGCCAGTATAACACTGACTTTTTCGATACATTGAAAATTGTAATATTATCTCTTACTGAATTGTGGTGCTCTACGTGCTTTCTTAAGTCCATATTTCTTTCTTTCCTTAATTCTAGCATCACGAGTAACCATACCATTTGCTTTTAAAGTTGGTCTATTTTCTTGATTAGCAAGCATTAAAGCTCTTGTAATACCTAATCTAATAGCTCCAGTTTGACCAGAGAATCCTCCACCTTTAACAACAACATTAACATCATATTTTTCTCTAGCATCAACTAATTCAAGTGGTTGAACTAAATCCATAACTAATGTTTCATAAGGCATATAATCATTAACATCTTTTCCGTTAACTGTAATAACACCTTTACCTGGAGTGATTGTAACTTTTGCTACACTACTTTTTCTTCTACCAATAGCAGAATATCTAGTTTCTTTTGCCATATTACTTTACCTCTAATCTTTCTGGTTTTTGAGCTTCATGTTTATGTTCATTACCTGCATAAACAAATAATTGTTTGAAAATTTGTCTTCCTAATCTATTTTTTGGAAGCATTCCTTTAACAGCTCTTTCTACCATTTCTACTGGATATTTTTCAATCATAGTTTTAGCATTTCTTTCTCTTAATCCACCTGGATATCCACTATGATTATAATACATCTTGTCATTTAACTTGTTTCCAGTTAATACAACTTTTTCAGCATTGATAATAATTACGTTGTCTCCACATGCAACATGAGGAGTAAAAGTTGGTTTATGTTTTCCTCTTAATACAAAAGCAGCTCTTTCAGCAACTTTACCTAAAGTCTTTCCTTCTGCATCAATAACATACCACTTATGTTCAACGTTTTCTTTTTTTAACATAAATGTTTTCATAATTAATTTCCCTTCTTTAACTTTTGCACCGATTACATTTGCAACTATAATCATTTCTATCCCACAGAAACTGTGCATCCATTAAAATGTACCGGAAATATTATATAAAAAGATTTACAAAAAGTCAAATACTTTTTACAAAAATTACAAAGTTCTACAATATGATTTCTTGACTATAAAAATTGAAAATTATATAATTATTTTAAGGTAATAATAAAGAGGTGGTTATATTGGATAAAAATCATAAAATAATCATTATTGCTTTATCAATTCTATCAATATTGTTTATAAGTTGTGGAATATTCGGATTCATCTTACATAAAAAAGAAAAAAACACTCCAATTGATAAACCTGCAATTGTTCCACAAAGCAACACTGTAACATACAAATATTATTTAGAAAATGAAGAAATAAATGATATACCAAAAAACAAGACAATAACAAATGAAGACGGTACAACTGAAACAGAAAACTTATATATATACAAAAAATTTTCATGTCAAAATGGAACAGAAGGAGACTTCAATCTTGATAAATGGGAATTTACACCTAAAGAAGAAAAACGCGACGTATGTTCACTATATTTTGTAAAATCAAAATATAACATAAAACTTAATATAAATAATGCAATCGAAAGTGAAGAAAATATTCATATAATTGATAGAGAAAATAATGGTGTATTCAAAATAACACCAAATGAAGGATATATTTTTAATAAAGTTACATGTACAAATAGCAAAGAAGCAACATGGAATGAAAAAGATAAAACACTAACATTAAATGTTGTAATGCAAGATACAGAATGTGATGTTAATTTTGAAAAAAAACAATTAAAAATAAATTTAACAGTAAAAAATGGAACCGGAAGTATAACAGAAAATGTATATTATGGTGACAGTAAATCAATAATTGTTACACCAAACCAAGGCTTTAAAGAAGGAAAATTATCTTGTACAAATAACCAAATATTTACTTTCAATAACAATACAATATATTTTGAAAAATTGACAAATAATACAACTTGTACATTAACATATTCAAAAGAAAAAATTAATACTTTCTCACTAAACATAAGTGATTTAGAAAATAACGATACAATATCTTTAATATCTGAAAAAACACAAACTATAAAATCAGGCGAAACAGGTAAAATTATATTAAGAACAACAGAAAAAGATACACCCCAACTAAATTGTAGTGGAATAATACCAAATATTAATGAAATAGAAAAAACAGAAAATTCTAAAACAATAGAATATATATTTTACGATATTAAACAAAATATAACATGTAAAGTAGAATAACTAAGTTTTCTTATAAGAAAACTTTTTTATTGCATTTATTATAATAAAATGATAAATTAACACAAAAGAGGGATTGATATGTGGAAAATAGGAAATGTTGAAATTAAAAATAGAATAGTTTTTGCTCCAATGGCTGGAATATCAAATGAAGTATTCAGAAGTATAATAAAAGAAATGGACGCAGGTCTAATATATAGTGAAATGGTTAGTAACATGGGTATAATATATAACAGTAAAAATACAATTGACATGTTAAAAATAAATGAAAAGGAAAGACCTATAAGTATTCAAATATTTGGAAGTGATGTTGATAGTTTTATAAAAGCTGCAAAATTTGTAGAAGAACACGCTAAACCAGATATAATTGATATAAACATGGGATGTCCTGTACCAAAAGTAGCAGTAAAATCTCAAGCAGGATCAGGATTACTTAAAAATCCAGAAAAAATATATGAAATAGTAAAAGCTGTTGTAGATAACGTTAACACACCCGTAACCGTAAAAATAAGAGCAGGATGGAACGAATCAAACATAAACTGTGTAGAAGTCGCAAAACTGATTGAAAAAGCAGGTGCTTCTGCAATAGCAATTCATCCTAGAACAAGAGAACAAGGATACAGTGGAAAAGCAGATTGGTCAAAAATAAAAGAAGTTAAAAACGCAGTAAAAATACCAGTAATAGGTAACGGCGATATAAAAACAATATATGATGCAGAAAAAATGTTAAAAGAAACAAATTGTGATGCAGTAATGATAGGAAGAGCATCAATGGGAAATCCATGGTTTATTAAACAATGTGTAGAATATATTGAAAATAATAATATTATAGAGGAACCAACACAAAAAGAAAGAATAGATATGATATTAAGACATTACAATTTATTAAAAAAAACCTATTCAGAAAAAAAAGCATTACTTGATATAAAAACACACGCACTTGCATACTTAAAGTATATAGCAGGTTCTAAAGAATTAAAAAATAGATTTGCAATTTCAAAAACAGAAGAAGAATTTTTCAATTGTATAAACGAAGCATATGAATTAATAAAATCAAATAATTAATCAAATAAATGTCAGTAATTATTGTATTATTGACATTTTTTGTTATATAATAATGGCTAAGGAGGTAAAAAGTGAAGAAAACTGGATTATTCAAAATAACCATGTTTGTACTATTAGGAATGGTATTGTTATCTTGGATATTCTCTGCTAGTTACTTTAACGAAGGAGAATTAGTTGATTTAGGTATGTACCAACTAGGATTTTTTGATTTTTTCCAATTATTATTTGCATCATTCGAATTTCAATATTTTCTTCAAATACTAATACTATTGGTATCAATTGGTGCTCTATATGGAGTATTAAACAAAACAGGAAAATATAGAGCATGGATAGATAGAATTGCAAACAACTTCAAAGGAGCAGAATTAGTATTTTTATTAATCGTTTCATTTACAGTTGCTGCATTAACATCTATATTCGATTACGGATTATTATTATTTATTTTCTTCCCACTAATAATAAGTATAATATTAGCAATGGGATACGATAAAATAGTAGCATGCTTAACTACATTCGGTGCAATGTTAATTGGTACAATCGGAAATACTTTAGGATATTCTACTTCTTACATATTAAGTGAACAACTTGGTATTAAAGTAGTAGATGGAATGGCATATAAATTAGTGCTATTCGTTGTATCTATCGCAATCCTATTTATATTCTTAGCAAAAGCAAAAAGAAGAAAAATAGTAAAAAATGAAGATGACGATATGTTCCTAGGAGAAAAATCTTCAAATAAATATTCAATAGCTCCAATAATCATTACATTCTCATTATTATTCATAATAATGGTTGTAGGATGCACAAATTGGGTTAAAACATTTAGTTTTGAAGGATTTGAAACTCTTCATGAGAAAATCACAACATGGGAAATTAACGTACCAACATTCAATATATCAATTGATGAAGTTACATGTGAAATGGTTAAAACACCAATTTTTGGTAAAATAATCGGAAACGTGTCAGCTCTTGGAAACTGGTACTACGCAGAAATGAGTATCGTATGTTTAATGGCAGCTTTATTTGTAGGTATGTTCTACAAAATAAAACTTTCAGATAGATTTGAATATATGGCAGACGGAGCTAAAAAAATGCTAAAACCTGCTCTATTAGTTGTATTTATATATGCTGTTGTATATTATGCAGGAAATTCAATGTTCTATCCAACAATTGCAAAATACATTTTAGGATTAACTTCTAAATTTAATATTGCATTCTCAACATTAACAATGATACTTGGTTCATTCTTACATGTTGATGTTCTATATCTAACAAGTTATGTAACACCACAAATTGCAGCTCAAGATGTTAATCCAATAATAATTTCAATATTATCACAAGGAATACACGGAGTTACAATGTTTATTGCTCCTACAAGTGCAACTATTGCATTAGGACTTGCATATTTAGGTGTACCATACAAAGAATGGGTAAAAAGAACATGGAAATTTACGTTATTGCTTTTAGCAACAGTACTTGCAGTAACAATAGCAGCAATGCTAATTATATAGAATGCATTACGCATTCTTTTTTAATGAGAAAAATTATGATATAATTTAACTGGTGATGAAAATGGATTTATTTTTAATACTAATTATTATAGCACTTCCAATGTTAGCACAAGGAAAAGTAAGATCAAGCTATCAAAATTTTTCAAAAATAAAAAATTCAACAGGATTATCTGGATACGAAGTAGCAAGAAAAATTCTTGATGAAAATGAATTACAAAATGTTAAAATTGTTGAAGTAGCAGGAGAATTAACTGACCATTACGATCCAACGCAAAGAGTAATAAGGTTATCAAGAAATATATATTCAAAAAATAGTATTTCTGCTGCAGCAGTTGCAGCACATGAAGTAGGACACGCAATTCAACATAAAGAACAATATTCATTTTTAGAATTTAGAACAAAATTAGTACCGGTTGTTAACTTTACATCAACAATTTCTTCTGTAATGATATTTTTTGGATTTTTTCTAGAAGCAGCAAATATATTATACATAGCAATATTTTGTATGCTTGCATCATTACTATTTCAATTTGTAACATTACCAGTAGAATTTGATGCATCCAATAGAGCTAGAGAACAATTAGAAAAATTAAATTTAATAAAACCTGCTGATAAAAAAGGTATAACAAACGTTTTATCTGCAGCAGCACTTACATATGTAGCAGGATTCCTAGCAACAGCAATGCAAGTAGTAAGAATATTTCTAAGAACTAGAGACAGAAATTAAAAAAGTAGACACTAAGTCTACTTTTTATTTATAGATAATTTGTCAAATCAAGTGCAACAATTAATGATATATTCATTAATTAACTCATTTGGTGTATTATAGTTTATACATTTTCTAGGTCTATTATTTAATAGGTCTAGTTTTTCTTTTAATTCAGTATTGTTGGCTTTTGA
>JAZUBJ010000077.1:0-6957 GCA_045638445.1 Bacilli bacterium
AAGAACGTAAGCTTTGAAGTAGAAAAAGGGGAAATGATAGCATTTATTGGGCCTAATGGAGCAGGTAAAAGTACAACAATAAAGATGCTAACAGGAATACTTTATAACGATTCTGGGAGTATTAAAATACTTGGGTTAGATCCTAAAAAAGATAGAAAAAAATTATCTTATGAAATAGGTACTGTGTTTGGTCAAAAAGAACAATTATGGACACATCTAACACCATACGATAATTTTAAATATTTTGGCGCTATATATGATATACCAGAAAAATTAGTTGAAAAAAAGATTGAAGAATTAAAAATGTTATTTGAACTTGATGAATTTATAAATACACCAGTTCGTAATTTAAGTTTAGGACAAAGAATTCGATGTGAAATAGTTGCTTCTTTAATTCATGAACCAAAAATACTTTTCTTAGATGAACCAACTATTGGATTGGATCCAGTAGTTAAAGAAAACATACGTGTACTAATAAAAAGAATGAATAAAGAATATAAAACTACAGTATTTTTAACAAGTCATGACGTAGGAGACATTGAAAAGTTATGTAAAAGAGTAATTATAATAAATGATGGTAAAATAGTACTTGATGATACTATGGAAAACTTAAAATATCATTATTTAAATAAAAAAATTGTTGAAGCTAAGATGAAAGAAAGAGTAAATCTTGAAGATGAAGATGGAATTACAATTCTAAAAGATAAAGGATACAATTTAAAAATTGAAGTTGATACTCAAAAGAGAAGTGTTGCTGATGCTATTAAATTATTAAATCCAGACAATATAATTGATATTAATATTTCAAATATACCTCTTGAAAATATTATTAGTGATATTTATAAAAAAGAGGATAAGAAATGAGAAAGTATTTATTTATATTTAAATCTGAAATAATGAGTAACCTACAATATATATTTAATATATTCATTGGATTTATTGGTTACTTTATTATGTTATATATTTTCTTAAATCTATGGCAATATATTTATAGTGACCCAAGTGAAGTAATAAATGGATATACAATGAATCAAATGATATGGTATGTAATTTTTACTGAAATACTATGGGGTACTCTTGCTGGAAGAAAATTATGTAAGAAAATTGCTAATGATGTAAGAGGAGGAAATATTGCTTATAATATTAATAAACCATATAATTATGTTGGATATAGTTTAGCAACTCATCTAGGAGATTGTTCTATTAGATTTATTATGTATTTGATACTAGGAATACTTGTTGGTATTTTATTTTTAAATAGTATTCCAAGTATTAGTATACTTGAATTTATAGGAGTTATTTTAACAATGATATTAGCTACAGTAATTAGCTCTTTATTAGTTATAGCAATTGGTTTATTATCTTTTGTTATTGAAGACTCAAATCCATTTTATTGGTTATATAGTAAATTTATATTAGTAATTGGAACTATATTTCCAATTGAGTATTTTCCAAAATTTATTCAACCATTTCTTAGTTTAAGTCCAATTTTTGTTGTTTGTTATGGTCCTGCTAAATTATTTGTTAATTTTACTATAGACGGATTTATAACTGTATTATTAGCACAAATAATATATATAGTTATAGCTTGGCTAATATGCAGTTTATTATATAAGAAAGGGGTGAGAAATCTAAATGTTAATGGCGGTTAAAAATCAGTTTAAAATATCTTTTTTAACTATTAAATACGCTCTTATTAGAGAAATGTTAAATAAAACTACATTTATTACTAATATAGTTTTTATGTTATTAAATAATGCAAGTTTTATTATTCAATGGTTAATTTTATATTCATTAAAGGATAATGTAGGTGGATATTCATTTAATCAAGTAATGCTTTTATGGGGAATGGCAGCCGGAACATATGGAGTTTCTCGTTTCTTTTTTAAAAAAGCATTTAATTTATCAGAAATTATTAACAATGGAAAACTAGATTCATTTTTAGTTCAACCTAAAAATGTATTGTTATCAACTATAACTACAGATGTTGAACCTTCTGCTTTAGGAGATTTAATATACGCATACATAATGCTATTTATTTATGGTTTTACATTTAAAAACTTTATACTTTTAACATTCTTTATTATATGTGGTGGTTTAATGTTAGTTGCTATTGCAGTTATACTTGGTAGTCTTAGTTTTTGGTTTAGTAAGTCAGATATTATTAGTGATACGGGTAATAGTTTGATGATTAATTTTGCATCTTATCCAGATGGTATTTTTAAGGGTGCTGCTAAGATGTTATTATTTACTTTAATACCAGTAGGTATTGTTAATTATTTACCAGTACATGTTATTTCTAGTTTTGATTTAATTAAATTTCTAATCATAATTGGTGTAACAATATTTTTAATACTTTTAGCATTTATTGTATTTTATAAAGGATTAAAAAAATATTCATCTAGTAATTTAATGATTGCAAGAATTTAAATAAAAAGTAGTTTTAGACTACTTTTTTAATTATTTAAATGATATAATCTTATTGTACTAAAGATATAGGAGGTTTATATGATTTATACAAAAGAAGTAGAAAATATGTGTCCTGTTGCAAAAGGTGCAAATCATGGATGCGCTCCAATTCCTGAAGAAGGAAAATGGGTTCAAGCAAAAGAAATAAAAGATATTTCAGGTTTAACTCATGGTATAGGATGGTGTGCTCCACAACAAGGTGCATGTAAATTAACATTAAATATTAAAGAAGGAATAATAGAAGAAGCACTAGTAGAAACTATTGGATGTAGTGGTATGACTCATAGTGCAGCAATGGCTGGAGAAATACTAGTTGGAAAAACTATATTAGAAGCATTAAATACGGATTTAGTATGTGATGCAATTAATACTGCCATGAGAGAATTATTCCTACAAATAGTATACGGAAGAAGTCAATCAGCATTCTCAGAAGGTGGACTAGCAATTGGAGCTGGACTTGAAGACCTAGGAAAAGGAACAAGAAGCCAAGTTGGAACAATTTATTCAACTAAGGCAAAAGGTCCAAGATATTTAGATTTAGCAGAAGGATATATTGTTGAAATAGGACTTGATGCTAATAACGAAATAATCGGTTACAAATATGTTAATTTAGGAAAAATGATGGAAAATATTAAAAAAGGAATCCCTGCTTTAGAAGCTATTGAAAAAGCTAGTGGAACTTATGGACGATTTGAAGAAGCAGTTAAGAAAATCGATCCAAGAGAGGAGTAGGAGACATGGCATTATTTGAAAGTTTTGAAAGAAGAATTAACCAAATTCAACCAGTATTAGATAAATATGGAATTAAAGATTTTGAAGAAGCAAGAAAACTATGTACTGATAAAGGATTTGATCCATATGAAATAGTAAAAGGAATTCAACCAATTTGTTTTGAAAATGCATGTTGGGCTTACACATTAGGAGCAGCAATTGCAATTAAAACAAATAGAACAAAAGCAAGCGAAGCAGCTATAGCTATTGGAGAAGGATTACAAGCATTTTGTATTCCAGGAAGTGTAGCAGATGATAGAAAAGTAGGACTTGGACATGGAAACCTAGCATCTATGTTATTAACAGAAGATACTAAATGCTTTGCATTCCTAGCAGGTCATGAATCATTTGCAGCAGCAGAAGGAGCTATCGGTATTGCAGCTAGTGCAAATAAAGTAAGAAAAGAACCATTAAGAGTAATTTTAAATGGTTTAGGAAAAGACGCAGCTCAAATAATTTCACGTATAAATGGATTTACTTATGTACAAACTGAATTTGATTTCTTTACAGGAAAAGTTAGTATTGTAAAAGAAACAGCATATTCAGATGGAGAAAGAAGTAAAGTTCGTTGTTATGGATGTAACGATGTTAGAGAAGGTGTAGCGATAATGCACCTTGAAGGAGTTGATGTTTCAATCACTGGTAACTCAACAAATCCAACAAGATTCCAACATCCTGTAGCAGGAACTTATAAAAAAGAATGTATAGAACTTGGTAAAAAATATTTCTCAGTAGCTTCAGGTGGAGGAACAGGAAGAACACTTCACCCAGATAACATGGCATCAGGACCAGCATCATATGGTATGACTGATACAATGGGAAGAATGCATAGTGATGCACAATTCGCAGGTTCATCATCAGTACCAGCACATGTTGAAATGATGGGATTAATAGGAATGGGAAATAACCCAATGGTAGGAGCAACTGTTAAAGTATCTGTAGCAATTGAAGAACATTGTAATTAGGAGGTAAAATGAAAAAAACTAAAACATCTAGTCCATCAGTAATAATAATGGAAAATTTAGATAAAAAAGTAGTAAGAAAATATAAAAGAAAAATAAGAACACCATACCCAATTACAGTTCCAGAGAAAAAAATATTAAAACTTCTAAAATATACAAATATTAAACATCCAAAATTAGTAAAAAAAGGATTTAGATATTTTGAAGAAGAATTCGTAGAAGGAAGACCACTAGTTTTACCACAAAATGATAAAACAGTTTTAATAAATTTATTATCACACTATATGTTTGAAATGAAAAAATTAAATCCTTCACTAATTAAAAGACATATAAAATGGAATAATAATTCAGAATTCTTATATATGCAAGTAAAACATCTAGAAAAAGAAGTTAAAAGATATAAACATAAACCAAAACTAGAACAAATGGGACTAAGTTTAAATCAAATATCAATATTTAAAAATATAAGACTTGATGATTCAAGAAAAATGTCTTTAATTCACTGCGATATTAGAAAAGAAAACATATTAAGTAGATATGGAGAATATTATCTAATAGACTGGGAACATGCAACTTATGGAGATATTGCATATGAATTTGCAATGCATTTTGTAAGAGAAAGATATAATGAAAAAGAAATGAATATCATTTTAGAAAGAATGTGTTCATCGCTATTATTAGACCCAACATCTCTAATGAGAGATATAAAAGTATACATGAATTTTGAAACACTAAGATTAAGTTTCTATAAATTAAATGAAGCATGTGAACTTGCAAAGAAAAAACAAGATTTTAATGAAGTATTAAATTATGTATATGATTTTTATGATAATTTACAGTCTGCAAAACCAAAAGAAGAGTTAAGAAGAATAATAAGCAATTAAAAATAATTGCTTATTTTTATCAAAAGAATGTAAAGTATATTGTATTTAAATGTAAATTACATTAAAATAAAATTTAGGAGGAAAATATGAAAAAAATATTAGTTACATTATTTGTTATGTGTATGATGATATTTCCAATGATCGCTAATGCTGCAGAAGAACTTACTAAAGTAAATTTAGATGATTATGATACAATGGGTTTAATTGAAACATTAGAATCAGAAGAAATAGAAGTAAAATTTAAAGACTATAAAGAAACTGATGATCAAGTTACAGTTTATTTATTCAGAGGAACAGGATGTGCTTATTGTAGAGCATTCTTAAATTTCTTAAATGACTTAGAACCTGAATATTATAATAAAATTAAATTAGTTTCATTTGACGCTTGGTATGATGAAGCAAGCTCAATTTTATTAGGAAATATTTCTCAATATTTAGGAGAAGAAGCAGGAGGAGTTCCATATATCATTATCGGAGAACAAGTATTCCCAGGATATGCTGAAACTTACAATGATGGAATTAAAGCTGCTATTGATGAACAATATGCTGCAAAAGAAAAAATCGATGTAATAAAAAATTATAATGAATATGTTGATGAAACTAAAAAAGCAGAAACTGCTGAAAAATATACACCAGTATTAATTAATGCTGCTGTAACTATTTTATGTACAATTGTTGTTATATTCTATGTAAGCTATTCTAATAGTAGACTTCTATATCAATTAAAAGGTGGAAATGCTGCTTATACAAGCTATACACCATCATATGAAACTGAAGAAGAAACTGAAGAAGTAGAAGATGAAGTTGAAGAAGAAGTTGAAGAAGAAATCGTTGAAGATGAAGAAGACGAAGAAATCGAAGAAGAAATCATTGAAGACGAAGAAGAAGTAGATGAAGAAGTAGAAGAAGAACTTGAAGATGAAGAAATCGAAGAAGAAGTAGAAGAAATTGTTGAAGAGGAAATCGAAGAAACTCCAGTTGTAAAAACAAGCAACAAAAATAAAAATAATAACAAAAAAAATACACATAAAAATAAAAAATCAAAAAGAAAATAAAAGATGAATTAAATTCATCTTTTTAAATATTTAAAAGAGGTTAAACATGAAAAAATATGATGATATAAAAAAGGCTAGTATTTTAGGAATAATAGGAAATCTATTTTTATTAGTAATCAAAATGATAATGGCTTTGTTAACAAAAAGCCAATCAATGCTTGCAGATTCTTTAAACAGTGCAGGTGATATATTTTCATCATTAATGACATATATTGGAAATAAAATTGCTAATAAACCAAGAGATGAAGATCATAATCTAGGACATGGAAAAGCAGAATATATATATTCAATGTTAATAAGTATTGTAATGATATTAGTTTCGTTATCTTTACTTAGAGATTCATTAAATATAATAATAACTAAACAAACTTATACTTTTTCACTATGGCTAATTGTAGTATGTATAATAACAATAATAACAAAAGTGTTTCTATATTTATATACAAAAAAATTATCAGTAAAATATAATAATCTGTTAATAAAAGCAAATTCTAAAGACCATTTAAATGATTGCATAATTACAACAATTAACTTAATATCATGTGTACTAGCAATGTGTAATATATTTTTATTTGATGGAATAGTAGGAATAATAATATCAATATGGATAATGAAAACATCAACAGAAATATTTATTGAAAGTTATAATGTACTTATGGATAAATCAATGAGTGAAGAAACAAAAAACAAAGTTTTAAATATAGTAAAAAACTATAAAGAAATAAAAAAAATAAATCATTTCAATTCAACTCCGGTAGGATATAAATATCAAATATCACTTACCATATTTGTAGATGGAAATATGTCTACATATGA
>JAZUBJ010000078.1:0-18602 GCA_045638445.1 Bacilli bacterium
TAAGAATATAGGTGTTGATTTTTCTAAGTTTAATGGTACATTTCCAATTATTTATATTTGTGGTTATGATAGAAAGAAAAACGATAATTATATTTATGGTAATGTAAGTGATAAGGAATTGTATGAATATATTTATAATGCACATTTATTGAAAACTGATAGTACTGATTCAAATGAAGATGATGAAATAAAAGTTGATGAAAATGTTGATTCTGAAGAATCTGACATTGAGAATGTTTATATAGATAATAATTCTAATGATAAGATTTTCTATATATTATTATTTATGTTGGTTTGTATAGGTGTTTTATTAATAGTTTTTATAATATTATTGATTCGAAATATAAAATTAAAAAAAAGCATTACGTATATTTTTGGAGGTAACAGTGAAAATTAAGTTTTTTAAATTTATATTATTTATTATATTATTTTTTAATTTAACTATTATTGAAGCAGATACTGCTATGCCATTTATTGATACTGACTATAATACTGTATATAGGGGAGATATTATAGAGTTAAAAATTGGACTTGATATTAAAGATTTTGATACCATGGTTTCTAAAGAAACGCAAGCTACTTTATATGGATATAAAATGCATACGATTTATTTTGATTATGATAATACTGTATTTGATGTTGACTTGAGCAATTTGAAAATTGAGGATGATGATTATATTCTAATTGATTATTTTGAAAAAAAATATGAAGATAGAACTTTAGTTTATTTCGATTTTGATATTAAAAGAGATTATCGTACTGAAGAAGAGATCAAGTATTATTATAATGATGAAGATACATCATATAGTTATCTTATAGATAATTTAATTATTTCAAATATAAAGTTAAAAGTAAAAAATAATGTTGAGTCAGCTACTTATTATTTATCTGCATCTAAATGTGATTATAATCCTTTAGGTTGTGAGTATAGTAGTTCTGAAGGTCGGCAATATTTTATATCTGTAATTGATGAAAAAAATGTTGAAGAATCTATTGATAATATTACTTTCAAAACTCAGAGATACTATGAGAATTCAGATGTTCAAACAAAAACAATAGATATTCAACCTGGTAAATATGATTATGAGGTATCTTTTTTTCAATTATCTAATAGCTTAGATGTTTTTGCAAATTGTAATAGTAGATGTAAAGTAAGTGGAATAGGTGGAATTTATTATCTTTCAAGAATTCCTGTTAATTTTCGTCCTTATGAAGAACCTGAATATTGGAATTATGAATTTTCTGTAAAATATTCTTCTGGGAAGACCGCTAAATATACGGTTATGGATCGTTTTTCTAAGGCTTCTATTTCCACTTATGCTATGTCTGATGGAAGTGATTATTATATTTTAGGAAATTCATCTTATGAAGAAAATATTTTGGGGTATGAAGATAAATTTAAGAGCATTTATTTAGAAATGCATCCTTGGACTTTATCTGCTAAAATCTTTTACTACAATTATGACGAATTAAATGATGTGGATAAAGAAATATTATCATTGATAAAATCAGACATTGATGTTTCTAGTAAACCTTTAATATTTTATGTAAGTTCAGGTAAATTAATATATGAACATCAAGGTTTTATTGAAAGTGATGAAGATTGGAAAAAAATTATGATTGAGGTATCGGAACTAACTAATCAATATATATATGATGATTCTAAATTTCATAATGATAATAATAATAATAATAATATTAATTTTCAAGATAATATTATTAATAGTAGTCATATTAGTGATGTAGATAAGTGTTGTATTGTTATTGGTAGCATTATTATAGTAGTTTTAATTATATTAATAATAGTAATGATAATAAAAGGTAAGAGATTAAAGGTAGCAATGTCAGTAAATGATAGTAATGATTTTAAAAAAGAAATAATTAATGATGTTGAAAATAAAATTAATGATAATAATGATATTGATAAAAAATAAAGTGTTTCTAAATTGAAACACTTTTTTAAATTTTTTCAAAATAAAAAAGTTGAACAATTGTTCAACTTACTGTTTAGATGGGGCGACATGTGGGAATCGAACCCACGCATAACGGGACCACAATCCGCCGTGTTAACCACTTCACCAATATCGCCATGTGAATTGAATTCGTTATTAATATTAACATAAAAAGTTAGGTTAGTCAATAATATTTGTTATTTTTATTTTAGTGTTATTTATGTAATGATATGTTATAATAAAAAAGAACTTAAAAATTATGCGTAGTTTGAGGAATTAATATGAAGAATGTAGATTATTATAAGACAGTTAGATTTAATACTTTTGGTGAAATGATCAACGGTATGTATTATGAGTATGGTGATAGAGTAGCTATTAAGTATTATAAAAGTGAAGTAGTTGAGATTTTATATAAAGATTTAGTTAGTGAAATTGGTAATCTATATAATTATTTTAAAATAAATTCAATTAAGAATAAAAATATTGGTATTATTTCTGAAAATAGGTATGAATATATAACTTTGTATTTATCTAGTGTTTTTGATAATGTTATTTGTCCGATTGATAAGGAAGTAACTAGTGAAGATTTAAAAAATATTGTTGATAAATTTGATATTGATGTTTTGTTGTATACAAATAAGATGAAGTCTAAGATTGGTTTGTTAAATAAACTAAAGACTAGATTGATTAATATTGATCAAGAGTATAAGACGATGATTGGTCGTAGTTTTGATACTGAAAGTTTTATTAAATCTGTTAAGAAGTGTGATAGAAATAAATTTAGTGTTTTAGTTTTTACTAGTGGTACGACTGATCAAGTTAAGGGAGTTATGTTATCTCAATATAATATTTTATCCAATTTAAGGGCAGCAGTTGAAAATAATCATTTGAAAAATCCTACTTTGTCTGTTTTACCAATGAATCATACATATGGATTTAATCCTGGTGTTTTGAATACATTATATAATGGTACGACTTTATGTTTAAATTTAGATTTAAAGTATATAGTTCGTGATTTAAAAATGTTTAATCCTTATTTTATAGCAGTTGTTCCGATGATGGTTGAGGGAATGTATAAAAATATTATTGCGACTGCGAAGAGAACTAAGAAATATAATTTACTTATGTTTATGATTAAAATTAGTAATTTTTTAAGAAAGTTTAAAATAGATTTAAGACATTTGTTTTTTGGTAATATTTTGAATAAAAGACTTAGACTTATGGTTAGTGGTGGAGCTAGTTTAAATCCATATTTTGTTGAGAAGTTTGATGAGATTGGTATTATGGTTTTAAATGGATATGGTTTGAGTGAGTGTTCTCCTTTGGTTGCGGTTAATAGACATGAAAATAATGTTATTGGTAGTGTTGGTACTATAATTAAGGATGACAATGTTAAAATAGAAAAAGATGGGGAAATTCTTGTTAAAGGTCCAAATGTTATGCTTGGTTATTATAAAGATGAGAAAGAAAATAAAAAATCTTTTAAAAATGGTTATTTTAAAACTGGTGATTTTGGATATAAAGATGGTAATATTTTATATGTTACTGGTAGAAAGAAGAATTTAATTATTCTTGAGAATGGTAAAAACTTTAGTCCTGAAGTGATTGAAGAGAAAATTCTTAGTCTTGAATATGTAAAAGAGTGTTTAGTTGTAAGTCGTAAGAAAAAGAATGCATCTGTTATAGTTGCTCTTGTTTATATGGAAGAAGTTAATGATAAATTAGATGATGATATTAAGAAAATTAATTCTACTTTGCCTAGTTATATGAATATTGATCACACTGAAATAATGGAATGTGAATTTGAAAAGAATAGTTCTAAGAAGATTATAAGGAGTAAGTATGTTAAGTGATTTGAAAATAATGATGAGAGAAAATTATGATATTACTAATATTAAATTAGAGTCTAATTTTAAGAATGATTTCGGTCTTACTTCATTTGATTTTATTAATTTGATTTGTCTTATTGAAGATAAGTTTGGTATTGAAATTGAAGAGTGTATGTATAGAAAATTAAATACAGTTGATGATTTAGTAAAATATTTGGAATCAAGAAAATGAAATTGTTATTTGGGGATAGAAAATTTATAAATGGTTATTTAAATAAGTATTCATTTATTTATAATGAGTTTGGTAAACCTTATATTTTTGATAATTTATTTTATTTTAATAAAAGTCATAGTGGTGATTTGAGTGGCTTGGTTATTGATTCTTTTGAATGTGGAATTGATATTGAGAAAATAAGACAATATGATGAAGTTATGGCATCTAGAATTTTATCGAGTGAAGAATATGAGTATGTTAATAGTAAAAAGAATAAAGATTATTATTTTACTTTAATTTGGACTTTGAAAGAATCATATTTAAAGAATATAGGGTGTGGTATAAGTATTAAACTTTCTAGTATTAATTTTGTTAATAATAATAGAATTATGTTTAAATATTTAAATTTTAATTTTAAGGTAATTAAAATTTGTGATTATGTTGTTAGTGTTTGTTTGAGGGGATAGTTTTATGAAAGCAGTTTTGGTTAAATCTCGTGAAGATAAAAAGAAATTTTTAAATTTTAGAAAAGAAATATTTTCTAATTATTCTCATTTTGTTGATAATGATTTTTTTGTCTTGAAGGAATTATTTTTTGGTAAGAGTAGTTTTACATATGAAAAGGAAATTACTCCTATTAATATTGAAAATAAAAGAGGAGAAGTTGTTTGCCAAGGAATAATTATTTTTACTGATAAATTAAAAGAATATATTAGTCTTAGTTATTTTATGAGTAAAGATAATCAGGATAAAGCGGTTAAACTTTTAATTAGTAAAGCAAATGAGATTGGAAAAAAACATAAGTGTAAGAAAATTGTTATTGGTCTTAATGGTCATGTTAATTATGGTCTTGGTTTTTTAGATTCTGATTTTGATAGTAAAAATTCTTTTTCTGGTGCTTGTAATCCTAGTTATTATAATGATTATTTTAGGAATATGAGATGTCGTGAAATATATTTAAATACTTATAAATTAAATAGTATTGATAATAGACTTAATAGATATAAAGCCGTTCTTGATAAGTTAGAAAAAGGATATGAGTTTAGATATTTCGATAAGAGTAAATTTGATGAGTATTCTAAATATTATACTGATTTAAATAACAAATGTTTTATTGGACACAGATATTATTATAAGAGACGTTATGAAGAAGATAAGGAAATGTTAAAAGAGTTATTTTTATTTATGAAGGAAGATTCTTTAATATTTGCTTTTAAAGATAATAAGCCTGTTGCGTTTGTTATGTGGTATCCAGATTTTAATAAACTTGTTAAACCTGGTGAGGTTTTTGGAACTGTTCATTTTTTTAGAAATATATTTAAAAATAAAAAGATTGGTACTGCTAAAGTTATGGAATATGGTGTTCTTCCTGAATATAGAAAAGTTGGTTTACCTCTTGCTTTATTACATCAAATATTTAAAATTATGGGAAAGTATAAAATTCGTGATGCTGAAACATCTTGGATACTAGAAGAGAATAAAGATTCAAGTAGTTTTTGTGAAGCAATATGTGATAGTTTATATAAAAGGTATGTTGTTTATGAAAAAAGTATTAAATAATATTAAAGTATATAGATATTCTAATATTGAGGATTTTAAGTTTAAGAAATTTGATTTTCCTTATAATGCTGAAATGTTTAAATTGTTAAAAAATGAAAATAAGTTAAAACAGGAATATTATTATTTAAAGAGTGGAAAAGATTATGCATTTTTTAGTGTTTATGAAAATAAAATGAATATATTTACTTTTGGTAAGCTAGAATTATTTATGAAGTTAAAAGTAGTTGGTTATCCTTGTTCTTTGAGTAATTGTGGATATATTACGAATAATGAAGAGATGATGTTTGATTTTATAAAAAGTATTAAAGGAGCTAAACTTGTTTTGAATGTTGAAAATTGTAACAAAATTAAAGATTATTCATTATGTGAAACACTACCAACATGTATGTTTGAAAATAAGTTTAATAGTATTATAGGTTACTTAAATTCTCTTAGAAGTGGGTATAGAAGAAGAATAATGAAAGCTCTTAATAATACAAGAGACATAAGTTGTGTTTATGATAATAAAATAGATGTCTATGATTTATATTTGAATACATATAATAAGTCTAATTATAAACTTGAAAAGTTAGAACGTGGATTTTTTGAAAAAGTTGATGCTCAAAAAATAGTATTTATGAAAGAGAATAAACCTCGTGGATTTGTACTTTTGAAAAAGAATAAAAATAAATTAATATTTATGTTATGTGGAATGGATTATAGTTATGATACTAGCGATTTATATTATTTGATGCTTTATAAAATTATAGAGTATGCGATAGATTATAAGTGTAAATATATAGATTTTGGTCAAACGAGTGAAGACGCGAAGCTTAAGATGGGATGTTATTTAGATAAAAAATATTTTTATGTTCATCATTCTAATAAGTTTTTAAATAAAATTGCATATTTATTAAGAGGAATTTTGGAATATAAGTATTCATTTAGTGATCATAGAGTTTTTAAGGAGTAGAGATGAGAGTATTATTAGTAAAGCCTGAATTTAATAATGTGTTTACAAAGTTATCTTTGATAAGAACTGAACCATTAGAACTTGAATATATGTTTAGTATATGTAAAAAGAATAAGGTTGAAGTTATGATTTGTGATATGACAATTGGTAATTCTTTAAACAAAGCTTTAAAGTCTTTTAATCCTGATATTGTTTGTATTACGGCTAATTTTGTACATATTTATTCAGTTGAAAAATATATTAATTTAATTAAAAAATTCAATAGTAAAATACTTACTATTGTAGGTGGTCCTCATGCTGAGGTTAAATATGAGGATTTTTATCATATTGAAGGATTAGATGTTATTAGTTATAGTGGTGGATTTAAACCTTTTGAAACTATTATTAAAAGTAAAAAAATCAATTTTAAAAAGATTAAAGGTATTTGTTATAAGAATCATGGAAAATGGGTTGTTAATGATAGAGAAGTGTTTGATATAGATAGTTTGCCATTTCCAGATAGAACTCATTTTTATAGAAATATAAAAAAATATAAATATGTTACTATGAAATCTTGTGCTATTGTTAAAGCTAGTTATAGTTGTCCACATAATTGTAATTATTGTTTTTCAACGTTATTAAATGGTGGGAGATATTTGTATAGAAAACCTAAAAATGTTGTTGAAGAAATAAAGAATATTAAGTGTGATAATATATGGATAGTAGATGATACTTTTTATGTTAATAAAAAATATTTAGATGAGTTTATTGATTTAATTAAGAAAGAGAAAATTAATAAAAAGTTTTCTTTATATTTTAGGGCTGATTTTATATCAAGAAATCCTGATTATATGAAGAAACTTGCTGATATTGGTGTTAGTATGTGTGCGGTTGGTCTTGAAGTTATAGATGATGATGTTTTAGAAAAATATAATAAGCAAAGTAGTGTTAATATTATAATGAAAGCGCTTGATGTGTTAAAAGAGTGTAATATTACTTGTATTGGTTTATTTATGGTAGATATTGATGCTGAAGTTGGTTATTTTAAAAAACTTTATAATTTTATTAAGAAGTATAAATTAACTTTATCAACTATATCAATTTTAACTCCAATGCCTGGTACTGGTCAGTATGAAATATATAAAGATCGTATTATTACGAATGACTATAGAAAATGGGATTTTGTTCATTTGACACTTGAACCTACTAATATGAGTAAGTTAACGTTTTATAGAAAGTTTTATATGTTGTATGTAAAAATTGCATATTTGAATTTAAGATATAGTGTTTTATCACCAAAATATTTATTTAACGCAGTGAATGCTTCTTTTGATTATTGGTTTGAAGCCATTAAAGGGTTACTTGGAGGGGGTAATAAAAAATGAAATATGAAGTATGGGAAAATTTGGCTAGTAAATATAATAATTTATGGGTTCAAAAATATTCTTTGGGTCCTACTAGACGTGAAGTTTTAAAAATTGTTGTTCCTTTACTTAAGGAAAATAAAAAACTTAGAATTTTAGATATTGGTTGTGGTACGGGGCAACTTGTTTATGAAATATCTAAGCGTGAAGAGAATGTTAATTATCTTGGAATTGATGTTGCTGAGAATATGATAAGTGAAGCTAAAAAGAATAATTTGAAAAATAAAAATATCAAATTTAAAACTATAGGTATTGAAAAATTTAATACTAAAGATAAATTTGACATTATTATTTGTACTCATGCTTTTCCTTATTTTCCAAATAAAGAAGAAATTTTAAATAAAATGTATAAAATGTGTAATAAGGGTGCTAATGTTATAATTGTTAATTCTTCTACAAATAGTTTAAAGGATTTAATTATTAATTTCTTTTTAAAAGCTACAACTAGTAAAGCAAAATATTTATCAATTGAAGAAATGAAGAAACTATTTAATAAAGTTAAATTTAAAGTTCGTGATATTAGAATTATAAGAGAAAAGAAATATATGCCTACGATTGCGTTATTTCATATTGAGAGGTAATTATGAGAATATTATTGATTAGACCTCGTCCTCATAAAGAGACAATTGGTCTTCAAAATGTTATGATTTGTGAACCTTTAGAACTTGAATATCTTTCGTCTAATATTGAGCCACTAGGTCATGATGTTTTTATAGTAGATATGATTTTGGAAAAGAAAAGTATAAGTTATTTTTTAAAAAAATATAAACCAGATGTAGTGGGAATTACTGGATATATTGCACATGTTAATGTTATAAAGGATTATGCTCTAGAAGTAAAAAAATATAATAAAAATATTAAAGTTATAGTAGGTGGGGTTCATGCTGAAGTTAATCCTGAAGATTTTGAGTGTAAGAGTATTGATTATATTATAAGAGCTAATGGTATTAAGACATTTATTAATATTTTGGATAAACTTGAAAATAAGAAGAAAACAAATAATATAGATTGTGTTTATAATAGAAAGAAAAGTAATAATTATTTAAAAGAAACTACATTTAATTATATTTTTCCTGATAGAGGTAAAGTAGATAAATATAGAAAGCATTATTATTATATGTTTCATAGAAATTGCAGTTTAATGAAAACTTCTTTTGGGTGTCCTTATCAATGTAAGTTTTGTTTTTGTAGAAAAGTTACAGATGAAAAGTATTTTACTCGTGATTTAGATAATATTATAGAAGAATTAAAGAGTATTAAGGAAACTGAAATATATATAGTAGATGATGACTTTTTAGTTAATAAGAAGAGACTTCTTAAGTTTTGTGAATTACTTAAGAAAAATAATATTAAAAAGAAATATTTAATATATGGAAGAGCTGACTTTATTGCTAAGAATGAAGATGTTATTCGTGAAATGAAGAGTGTTGGTTTAAGAGCAGTTATTGTAGGTCTTGAGTCTTGTGATTCAAATGAACTTGTTGATTATAATAAAAAAACTAATGTTGAAATTAATGAGAAAGCAGTTAGTATTTTAAAGAAATATGATGTTGAGTGTTATGGTACTTTTATACTTGGGTTAGATTGGGAAAAGAAGGATTTTAATGCTCTTGCTAAGTGGATTAAGAAACTTGGACTTGTGTTTGTTAATTTACAACCTTTAACTCCTTTACGTGGTACTGAATTATATGAGTCATATAAAAAAGATTTTATTATTCGTGAAGATGAGTATGAAAAATGGGATCTTGCTCATTTAGTTGTTAAGCCATCTAAAATATCAGTTCGTAAATATTATTGGTATACAATGGTTTTATATTATAAAATTACAGTTAATCCTAAGAGTGCTTTTTATATGATTAGAAAATATGGTCTTCATGATACATTGAAGTTAAGTGTTGGTGCGTTTAAGGTTAATTTACAATATTTGAAAAAATTAATAGGAGGAAGATAATGAAAGTTTTATTAATAAGACCTCATATAAATAAAAAAATAACTACAGTTAAAAAGTTTATGTTTGGTGAACCTATGGGAATAGAGTGTGTGTCTACAATATTAAAAGAACAAGGTCATCATGTTTTGCTTGTTGATTTTATGGCTGAATCTCATAGACATTTAAAAAAATATATTAAAAAATTTAAACCTGATGTAGTTGGTTTAACTTCTCAATGTAGTGACATTACAAATGTATTGTATTTGGCAGAGAAAACTAAGAAAATTAATCCTAAGATTACAGTTGTTGTTGGGGGAATTCAGGCTACCATTACACCTGAAGCTTATTTTAATCGCAATGTAGACTATGTTTTTAAGAGTACAACTCGTGAGAATTATAAACAATTAATGAATCAAATAAAGAATGATACTAATGAAGAGATAATGGGTATTTATAGTAAGAAACTTCAATATCAAAGTACTCTTGAATCATGTCAAAATGAATATGTTAAACCTGATAGGGAGATGTCTAAAAAATATAGGCATAAATATAAATATGGTGGATATCAACCTTATGCAACTATTCAAACATCTTATGGATGTAGAAATCATTGTACTTTTTGTATTAGACGTAAGCTTGAGGGAAAATTAACTGAAAGACCTATTGAAGAAGTTGTTAAGGAAATCAAAGAAATTAAAGAAGATACTATTATGATTTCTGATAGTGATTTTTTAATTAATGAGAAAAGACTTGTTAAGTTTTGTGAACTTTTAGAAAAGAAAAAAATTAAAAAAACATATATTTGTTATGGTAGCGTTAATAGTATTCTTGAGAAAGAATATTTATTTAAAAGACTTTCTAAAAATGGTGTTAAAGCTGTTATAGTTGGACTTGAGAGTTTTAGTGATGCATTTTTAAAGAAATATAATAAAGCTGCAACACTTGATGAGAATTATAAAGCAGTAGAGGTATTAAGAAAAAATGGTATTGCTACGTGGGGGACTTTTATTATTCATCCAGATTTTTCTAAGGAAGATTTTAAGAATTTTAGAAGATATTTAAGATATTTAAAACCTGAGATGATATCTTTTACTCCGCTTGTTCCTCATTTTTTAACTCCTCTTTATAAACAATATAAAGATAGACTTATATATCCAAGGGATGACTATGAAAAGTGGAGTTTTGGTGATGTAATTATATATCCATCTCAAATGAGTTTAAGACAATATTATTTTGAAGTATTAAAACTTGGTGTTCCTGCTAACTTTAATATGACTACAATAAAGTATTGTTTGAGAACATTTTCATTTAAACAAAATTTTAAATTAATATTTGGGTTTGATCAAATATTAAAGGTTTATTTTAAAAATTTATTTTTTTCTAAAAAGATGTAGGTGAGTTATGAGAGTATTATTAGTTAGACCAAGTTTAAATAAAAAAACAACAACAGTTAGAAATTTTATGTTTGGTGAACCTATTGGTATAGAATGTGTTTCGACTATATTAAAGGAATTAAAACATAATGTTTTACTTGTTGATTTATTAGTTGAAAAAGAAAGAAAATTTATTAAATATTTAAAAGATTTTAAACCAGATGTAGTTGGTTTTACATCTCAGTGTACTGATATAGATAATATATTATATTTGGCTAGTAAAGTTAAAGAATTTAATAAAGATATTAAAGTTATTGTTGGTGGTATTCAAGCTACTATTTCTCCAGAAGCATATTTTAATAAAAATGTTGATTATATATTTAAGAGTACAACACGTGATAATTATAAAAAATTAATGGAACAAATAAAGAATGGTACCAATGAAGAAATAGAGGGGATTTATAGTAGACGTAGACAATATCAAGTTAGTTTACCATCTTGTCAAAATGAATATGTTAAACCTGATAGAGAAAGTACATTAAAATATAGAAAGCATTATAAATATGTTGGATATTCTCCTTGTGCAGTATTACAAACTTCTTGGGGATGTAGAAATCATTGTAAATTTTGCGTTAGATGGAGAATAGAGGGTGCTAAAGTAACAGAACTTCCTATTAGTGAAGTGGTTAATGATATTAAGAAAATAAAAGAACCTTATATTATGATTATTGATAATGATTTCTTAATTAATGAGAGTAGAATTATTAAATTTTTGGACTTGATTGAAAAAAAGAAAATTAAAAAGAAATATATTGTTTATGGTAGTGTTAATAGTATTCTTGAAAAAGAACATATTTTTGAAAGATTTGCTAAGAATGGTCTTAAAGCTGTAATAGTTGGTTATGAGAGTTTTGACGATAAACAATTAAAAAAATGGAACAAGGCTGCTACAGTTGATGAGAATTATGAAGCTACACAAATTTTAAAAAGAAATAATATTGCAGTGTGGGGTTCATTTATTTTGCATCCTGATTTTACAAAAGAAGACTTTAAAAAATTAATAAAATATAATAAAAGATTAAGTCCAGAATTATTAACTTTTTCACCACTTGTTCCTCATCCGTTAACTCCTTTATACAAAGAATATAAAGATAGATTAATATATGATGTTGAAGACTATGAAAAGTGGAATTTTGGTGATGTGTTAATATATCCATCAAATATGAGTTTAAGACAATATTATTGGGAAATTTTAAAATTTGGAATACCTGTTAATTTGAGATGGTATTCTATTAAGTATATGTTGAGGGAATTTCCTTTAAAAAATACAATTAGAATGGCTTTTGGATTTAATCAATCAATAAAAGTTTATATAAAAAATATTTTTAGTAAAAATAGGTGATGTATGAAAGTATTATTAGTTAGACCTGATACTAGTAAAAAATCAATTTCAATTAGAAATTTTATGTTTGGTGAACCACTTGGGATAGAGTGTGTTTCTACAATACTTAAGACTCTTAAACATGAAGTTAGATTTATTGATCTTATGATTGATAATATTTCTAAGTATAAAAAATTATTAATAAAGTATAAACCAGATGTTGTTGGTATAACATCCGGTTGTACGGATATTGAAAATGTTATAAAGATTGCTGGTATTACGAAGTGTGTTGATAAAAATATTAAAGTTATTGTTGGTGGTGTTCAATGTACTATGACTCCAGAAGCTTATTTTAATAAAAATATAGATTATGTTTTTAAAAGTACTACTCGTGATAACTATAAGAAATTAATGATTCAAATAAAAAATAATACTAATGAAGAAATAGAAGGGATTTATAGTAGGCGTAGACAATATCAAGTTAGTTTACCATCTTGTCAAAATGAGTATGTTAAGCCTGATAGAGATTTAACTATTAATTATAGAAAACATTATAATTATGTAGGATATAGACCTTGTGCTTTACTTCAAACATCTTATGGATGTAGAAATCATTGTAAGTTTTGTGTTAGATGGAGAATAGAGGGGCCTAAATTAGTAGAAGTTCCTATAAAAGATGTTATTAAGGAAATTGAATCTATTAAAGAAAAATATATTAAAATTGTTGACAATGATTTTTTGATTAATGAGAAAAGAGTTATTGAATTTTTGGATTTAATTGAAAAGAAAAAAATTAAGAAGAAATATGTTTGTTTTGGGAGTGCAAATAGTATTTTGGAAAAAGAACACATATTAAAAAGATTTGCTAAGAATGGTTTAAGAGTTGTAATTATAGGTATTGAAAGTTGTGATGATGTTAAATTAAAAGAATGGAATAAAGCTTCTACAAGGGATGAAACATATAAAGCAGTTATGATGTTAAAAAAATATGGTATATCTGTTTGTGGAAATGTAATTCTTGATCCGGATTTTAAAATTAGTGATTTTAAAAATATAAAAAATTATCATAAAAAGTTAAAACTTGAAATGTGTACGTTTACACCATTAATTCCACATCCATTAACTCCTCTTTATTATAAATATAAAGATAGATTAATATATGATATAGATGATTATGAAAAATGGAATTTTGGTGAAGTTGTTGTTTATCCATCGAATATGAGTTTAAGTAGATTTTATTTTGAAATGATAAAGTTAACTATACCATTTAATTTTAATATGGTTACTGTTAAATATTTATTTAAAGAATATCCAGTAAAGAATATATTTAAGATGTTATTTGGATTTAATGGTGGAGCTAAAATATATATTAGAAATGTAATAAAAAAGAGGTAGAATATGAAGAAAAATATTACCATATATGGTGGGGTAGATAAAAGAGGTAGAAAAGAACCATATGAAAAGATTGTTTTAAATCTTGGAGAAGTTATATCAATTGTGGGACATACTGGTAGTGGAAAGACATTACTTATTTCTGATATAGAGCAGTTAAGTCAAAAAGATAGTGTATCTAAAAGAATGATTTTAATTGATGATAAGGTTCCTAGTTATGAAGATAGATTTAATCCTGAAAAGAAGAAGATTGCGATGATTACTCAAAATACTAAGTGTGTAACTGATTTAATAGTTCATGATTTTTTAAGTATTCATGCTGAATCTAGAAATATAAAAAATGAAAGATTAATTAAAAGAGTTGTTAATCTTGCTAATAAGTTTACAGGTGAGAAAATCGAGGAAAATAAAAAGGTTACTGAATTATCTGGTGGTCAAACTAGAGCTTTGTTATTTGCGGATGCTATTTTAATTGGTAGTTCTCCTATAATATTAGTTGATGAGATTGAGAATGCTGGTATTAATAAAAGTGAGATTTTAAAATATGTAAAACGTGAAAATAAATTGGTTATTTTTGCTACACATGATCCTAGTATTGTTCTTCAAACTGAAAAAAGATTAATTATGAAAAATGGTGCTATTAAGAAAATAATAGAACATCAAAAAGAAGATAAGAAAGTTTTAGAACTTGTTACTAAAGCAGATAATATGATTAAAATGATACAAGAACAAATTCGTAATGGTGAAGATATTGATTTATCTAAAATAGAGGGTGAGTTATAATGAAATTATTATTAGTAGGTGGTCCTAGTTCTACTGGTAAGACTACTATAATTCAAAGAATAATTGAAAAAAGACAAAAAAAATATAAAATAGCATATTTAAAAATGGATGTTGTTTCTGCTTATGAAGAAGAAATGATTAGAGAAACATATGGTATTGAAGCAAGAACTGTATATGCTGGTGATTTATGTCCTGATCATGCTGAAGTTATGATTTTAAAAGATGCATTAAAGTGGGCAAATAGTGTTAAAGCTGATTTATTGATTATAGAAAGTGCTGGCTTATGTTTAAGATGTTCTCCATACTTAAATCAAGGTGTTGGAGTAGTTTGTCTTAGTATGTTAAGTGGTCTTCATAGTGTTGATAAAATGAAACAGTTAATTTGTTTTGCTGATACAGCTGTTCTTACTATGAATGATTTAGTTTGTCAGGCAGAGAGAGAAGTTTTTATTAAGAAGATTAAAAATACTTTTCCAAAATTAAAAGTTATTGAAACTAATGCTTTACAAGGAATTGCTATTGAATACTTATGTAATTTAGTTGATGAGAGTGAAGAAATAGATGAGAGTACTTTAGAGTTAAAAGGGAATCCTCCTCTTGGTACATGTTCTATTTGTATTGGAAGTAAAAAAATAGGATGGCAAAATCATTATGGTGTAGTAAGACAAATTGATTCTAATGTAGCAGATTATATGTATAGAGGAGACTAGTATGGATAGAAATTGTGGTTTATGTGGAAATCAAAGTTGTGAAGAATTTAGAAATTCTTTAAAGAATGGATTTGGTCATGAAACAGATTGTCCTTTTCATGCTAAAGATAGAAATCTTACTATTATAGAAGATAATAAGGATACTCATGGTAATGAATTTGATTTTGTATTAAAAGCTATAGGAAATGAAATATCTGCAAGAAAGATAGTTCGTCCTTTTAGAGTTGATTTGATAGAAAAACTAGATATTAAAGAAGGAGATATTGTAGTTGGAAGACCTATGGGTGCTGGTTGTCCTGTTACTCATGTTTTAAAAGTTTATGAAGTTGATCATTTAGCTGGTCTTTTATATACATGGGTAGTTGGTCCAGCTTATTCAAGAGGAAAAGAAACAAAAGATATTAGTGCTTATGCTATGATTGGATTTGAAGGGATTGCTGAGAATATAGTTAAACATCCTAAAGTTGGATTGGGTGCTGGATTTATGCCTAATTTTTGTATGTTAAGACTAACTCATTATGGTCTTGTTAATAAGGTATTAAATACTAGTGAAGGTCTTGTTGTTAGAATCGAAGATATTCATATTGCGAATGTATAGGGAAAAAGAATGAAAAAGAAAATATTAGTTATTTTGATTTTATTTATTTTTGTGATAATTGTTATTGAAAGAGATTTGATAAATAAAACTTCAAATGTTATATTTTATTTAGATGATAAATATTATAAATCAAATGTTTCTATTGAAATTAATAATGATGAATTTAATAAAATGATTAATGAAAAAGAATCTTTTGCTTTATTTATTCATCAACCTGGATGTTCTAAATCTTATGAATTTAATAGAATACAGTCTCTTTATCAAACTTCTAATAATGTTTCATTTCAAAAAATATTATTTGAAGATTTACAAAAAACTAAGTTAGGTAAAGATATTAAGTATTTTCCATCTTTTGCTATATTTAATAATGGAAAGTTAGTTGATTATTTAGATGCTGAAAGTAATGATGATATTTTAAAATATAAAGATTATAATGAATTTAGTAATTGGTTTAATAGTTATGTAGGGAGTAATAATGAAAAAGAAAAGAAATAAAAAAATATTATTAATTCAACCAACACCATATGATCAATATGGTAATCTTGTTAAGAAGAGTAGATTATATTTTGTTGGTCTTGCTATGCCACTTCTTGCTGCTTTGACTCCAAAAGGATATGAAGTTGAAATCTGTTATGAAACTATAGAAGATGTACCTTTTGATACTGATGCTGATTTAATTGGTATTAGTAGTATGGGGCATGCTGTTATGAGAACAATAGATATCGCTAATAAATTTAGGGAACTTGGTAAAACTGTTGTTCTTGGTGGCTATATGGTTAGTTTGATGCCAGAAGAAGCTAAAAAGTATGCAGATTGTGTTATGATTGGGGATGCAGAAGAGACATGGGCAGAGATGATTAATGACTATGAAAAAGGAAAGTTAAAAAAAGTTTATCAAAAGAAACTAAAGGAACTTAAAACACCTCTTCCTAAATATGAATTAATTCTTGATAAAAAGATTGGTAATTTTTTACCTGTTCAAGCTGGTCGTGGTTGTCCTAAGACATGTAGTTTTTGTTCTGTTCATTGTCTTTATAAAGGACAATATTTAAAAAGAGAAATAAAAGATGTTATTCGTGATATTAAAAAGGTAAAAGAACTTGGTTTTAAGCAATTTTTACTTTTAGATGATAATATTTTTTCAAATAGAGATTATGCTATAAAATTATGTAGTGAAATAAAAAAATTAAATATGAAATGGATGACGCAGTGTTCTATTGATATAGCTCGTGATCCTGAACTTTTAGATATAATTGCTCAAAGTGGTTGTTATGTGTTAAGTTTTGGATTAGAAAGTATTTCTCGTGAGAGTTTAAAAAGTATGGATAAGGGTTGGGCAAATCCTGATAAATATATAGAATATATGGATATTATTAGAAGTCATGGCATTGATATTTCAACTGAAATGGTTGTTGGAGCTGAGGGGGATACACTTGAATCAATAAAAGAAACTGCTAAATTTGTTAATAATAGTCATATAGTTGTTCCAAGGTTTTATATATTAACTCCAATACCTGGTACTAAGTTTTTTGATGATATGATGGAACAAGATAGAATATATAATCATGATATTTATTCTTATAATAGTTGTGAAGCTGTTCATATTCCTAAAAATATGACTCCCGAAGAGTTAACAAAAGCATATTGGGATTTATATAATGAAGTTTACAAAATTAAAAATATTGTAAAGAGAACTTTATTTACTAAGAATTTTTTTAAAAGACCATTTTTAGTTTTATTTTATTTTGGCGTTAATATATTTTATAGACATCAAATTAAAAAAGGAATTGTTCCAAATATAATATAGGTGAATAATGCATATTAAATTTATATTTATACAGATATTAGGTTTTTTAGCTTGGTTATTTATGTTAGTTAGTTATTATAGAAAAAATACAAATAAGATTTTGGTTTTTCAAATAATGGGTAATATAACATTTTGTATTCATTACATATTACTTGGTGCTTATAGTGGATTTTTTATATGTTTAATAGATGCTTTTTGTAATATTGGATATTATAAAACTGATAAAGATACTTTAATATATTATATTAGTATTCCATTTAGAATATTTGCTGGAATTATGAGTGGAGAATTTTTAATAGATGTTTTACCTGTGTCTGGAAGTTTAGTAGAAGGATATAGTTTAACAAGAGATAAAAAAATAGTTGTTATAGGTGGAATAATTACTTATTCAATATGGGCTATTTATGATTTTAGTTTTATGTCATATGTTGGAATAATATTTGATTTAATTATAGTTTTTTCAAATATTGGAATACTGTTTCGTGAATATATTTTTAATACTCTTGTTGAATGAGTTTACTTATTATATTATAATATTTTCGTTATTGGAGGTTTAAATGCAAAAACACAAAAATAGAGTTAGTACATTTTCTAGTTCTAAAGATTATGTGTTACCAAAAGTTGATACTAGTGAAAATAGAATTAATCTTGGGAAATCTATTTTACAAATAAAGTATCCATATTTATTTAAATCATTGATGGATAGTCAAGAGGAAAT
>JAZUBJ010000079.1:0-4223 GCA_045638445.1 Bacilli bacterium
TACTATTGCATTTAATATAAAATCTTTTACGCCAAATTTTCCGTGATTTTCTAATATACTAATTATTTTTTCTTTTATCTTTGTATATTCATCCATAGTTTACTCCTATGATATATTTTATCATAAATTTTATAAAAATAAAAACAGAATTAATCTGTTTTATCTTCTCATTCCAAATGTACTTTCATCTGAATAATCGTCTTCTAAACCATCATATAATGGTTCTTCATAATTTATTCCTTCATTATTTTTTACTATATATCTAATTGATTCTTCTAGTAATTTTGTTCGATCAGTTTCTTCTGTATCTACTAGTCTTTCATAGAATTCTTCAGCAATCATATCTACTTCTTTTTCCGAAAAATTATATCCATGGCTTGCTAAAAACATTTTAACTTCTTCTTTAATTTCTATAGTTTCATTCATATTATTTTCTCCTTACTTTATATTTTTATTTTATCAAAATTATTTTTTTTGTCAAAATTATTTTCTTTTGTTTTCACTTATTAATTTATCTTCTACAGTTAAGTATCTAATTCTTTCGATAATTCTTCTTGCTTTTATGATATCACTTCCTTTTGATGTTTCTGATAATACTTGTTCTAATTCGTCTATTGTGAAGTTAGATGTAAAAAATGTTGTTAAATCATTATTCATTCTGTGTTGTAATATTGTTCCTAATACTTCATCTCTTGCCCAAGGACTATTATTTTCTGCTCCTATATCATCTATTAATAACACATCACAGTTCATTATTTCATCTAATACTTCGTCATAGTTATAATCTGTAAATGATGCTTTTAATCTTTTTAATAATAATGGGTAATAAACGTTAACTGTTTTACATCCTTTATTTGATAATTCATTTAATAATGCACTTACTATATATGATTTACCACTTCCAAAAGAACCACTTAAATAAAGTCCTTTTACTGATTCATTATTTATTTTCTTTTTGAAGAAATCTTTTATATATTTTAATATACTATTTCTTTCTTTTTCGTTTATTAAGTCATTTAATGATGCTTCTCTTAATGATTTAGGTGTTTCAAAAAATATTGTTTTATTTTTTTCTTTTTGTTCTTTAAAATGTTTACATGGTTTATAGTAAAATTCTAAATAATCATTTCTTACTTGTGGATAATAAACATGTCCTTCGATTTCATTTTTACATTTATCTAAACTTCTACATTTTGAGCAATTTTTTAGTTCACATACTGTATTTTCTAATTTAGATGTGTATTTCATAAGTATTTCGTCTTCTGTTTTTAATCTATTACATAGTTTTAAAAAGGTTTCATCTTGACTTGCTAAAATGAATTCTCTTCTTAAGTCTTTTTCTATAGCTGATTTACTTTTTTTTACATAATTATTTGTGCTTATCATTTTCTAAATTCCTCCAGTATACTTTGAAATTCTAAATCATTTTCTGTTTCTTCAGTTTTTGATTTTATATTTTCATTAAACCATTCTGGTGTTACACATTCTTTCTTTTTACTAGTAACTTTGCATTTTTTTCCTTGTTCTTTTATTGCTAAATCCATAGCTTCACTTGCTGTTTCTATTCCGTTTCTTTTCCACTGTCCTGCTATTGTTTCTACATATGCTTTTACTAATTTATTGTTATTTGTTTTTAGTGTGTAATCAATAAGAACATTTACTACCGCTGGTTTAAGTTGCATATCAATTAATAGTTCTTCTAGTATTTTCATATCTCTTTCAGATGGTTTTACACCTTTATTTTTATTTTTTAAAAATTCATATGGAGAGTAGTTTTCAAATACTTTAATAATTTTACCTCTTTTTGAGTTATCTCCATCTGCACTTTTTAAATATTCTGGTTGATTTTTGAATACTAAACTTGGTAATCTGTTATCGTTATTAAATTGATAGTATTTTCTTGTGTTTTTTCTTAATTCATCTTTAATAATATTTCCTTTTTCATTTAATGATGCTCTTATTATGTCAGCCATTGATACTGGATCTATATCATAAAGAAAAGATAGATTTATTATTAATTCTTTCATTGTTTTATTTAAACATCTTTCATTGAACATTCCGTCTGGTAAACTTCTTACCAATAAATCAAAATCATAATCTAGTTCATATTTTAGTATAAGTTTGTTTTTTGATAAAATTTCTCCACTTTTTAATTCAAAATCAGTATAATTTCTAGTTTTATATACTTCATCAAATGAAAGAGTTATTTCATCATAATCTCTTAATTCCATATTTGGAAGTTTGAAGTAATCAAACAATCTATTATATTCATTTTTTCCTACGTTATTATAAAGTATTACATTAAATATTGGGTGTGAAAAGAATTCGTGAGCTGATACTGGTGAATATAATTCATATACGTATGAGTTTATTTCTCCTTTGTGAAAATATGTTTTTATAAGTCCAATACCTTCTAGTCTTAATCTTGCTTCTTTTAAGTTATCAAGCGTTAGAGACATACTGGTCATTAAATGATGATGTGACAATTCTTGAGAAATTATTGTATTTCTTGTTTCTGATTGTAATTTTAAATACAATGATACAGCAGAAGAACCGATTATTGGCATATAAAGCATATTTAAAACAAGTTTATCCATTTCTGATAATAAACTTTTATCTATTACTTGGTAAATATCTGCTGGATATAAAGATATACTTTTCATAATTTCTCCTTTTTGTATCATTATTATATATCAAAAAATTAAAAAAAAGAACTTATTTTTTATTCAAATAAGTTTTTATTTTTTTCTAATAGTTTTTCATAAATTTCATCAAATTCTTTTGAAGATAATAATGCATATTTTTGATTATTTTCTTCGTCTTTTACTATTTTTCTTAAACATATATTAGTTTGATTTATGTCTTGTGATAATAATAAATATTTTATTTCATTTACTACTATACTATCTATTTCAATATATCTACAGTCATCTTCTAATATGTGTATATTACATGTAGTATCCATTATTTTCCTCCTAGAGAAAATGTATTTTCTTCAAAATTATATGATAATTCATTTAGTTTATTTTCTATTCTATCTTTTAGATTTTGACTTTCTTCAAAAGAAGAATCTTCTTTTTTATTAGTTAGTTTTTCAAATGGAAAATTCATAATAGC
This sequence comes from Bacilli bacterium, assembly GCA_045638445.1. GTDB lineage: Bacteria > Bacillota_I > Bacilli_A > RF39 > UBA660 > CAG-1000. The sequence continues at coordinate 3,118 of JAZUBJ010000079.1, forward strand.
TGAGTATCCTACACTGCCTAATACAATTGATCCTATTACGATTCCCCATACTGTTGCTTTTAATTTATTTAGTTTTTCTAAACTTATTTTTTCTTCTTCTGTAAGTACTTGTTTTTCTACTTGTCTAATTTGTTTTCTATTTGATATAGAATTTGTTTTTATCATATCTTTTGTTATAAAGTCATTTATATAATTATCTAAATTATATGTACTTACATCTTCAAGTGGTACACCTGATAGATAAAAACTTAGTGCTGTTTTAAATCCTGCATTCATTTGACAGTAAGATGAATCATAATACATATATGACATATCATATTTTGCATTTCCTGGATTTTGTCTAATTATATTTAATTTATGTCTCATAAATATATTTGAAACTTTATATTCAATCTTTTTTCTGTAAGATAGAAATTCATCTTTATATTGTACATCTAGAGAGTTTCCTCTTAATAATTCTATTATTACATAATCGCATTCACTTTCAGTTATTTCTTCGTCTGTATATCCTTGTTCTTTTAGGGATGAGTATATTCTATTTGTAAGTATATTTAAATCTGTTCCTTTTTTAAACACTTTACTTATTGATTTTAAAGAATTTAATATGTATTTTTTTGATTCATTTAATTCAAAACTTGTTTCTTTTTGTTTTTTCATTTTATTTTCAAAGTATTTAATCATATTTTTTATTTCTAAGTCATGATGTCCGTTTATAAGTTCTTCAATATGATATTTTTTTAACATTGTATACATTACAAAATCATATGTACTATCAGGATTTTCAAGTTTTATGTTATCATATATTAAAAGTTTATCGATGATTTGTGTGATACGATCTTTTAATGCTGTATATCCTTCGTAACTTACATTACTTTTAAATAACATATAATATTTATTTACAAACATATTATACTCGTACACATTTTCACCTACTCTCATATTTTATTTTATACTATTATAGATTAAAAATCAATCTATAAAAATATATGAAAGAAAATAAAAAAAATACTTTTTTAAAGTATTTATTTTGTTTGTATTTTACTATTTTGTCTTTTTAATTCGTTTATTCTATCTCTTGCACATACGAATATTTCATCATATATTTT
>JAZUBJ010000080.1:0-19716 GCA_045638445.1 Bacilli bacterium
TTAAAAGAAGACTATGAATATACATACGATATACCACTATCAGAAGAAAATATTGAATATAAAAAAATAATGAACTTAGCAATCAATACAACATTACAAAGAAACAATCATATGCAAACATATAAAACTGAAAAAGAAGAAGATTCATATTTAGAAGAAACGATTTCAGAATTGGAAGAAACACCACACATAATACATATTTTAGACGAAGATGAAGAGATAGATAAAAATATAGTTTCAATGTTAATAGAAGGTTGTTCAAAAAATATCGAATACGAAATGAAAGAAGATATATTAAAAGCATTTAAACTGTTATTAAAAGAATATAACATTATAAACAATCATCCAGTTATACAACAATATTTAAAATTATCAGAAGAAATATATACACAAGAAGATATAGAAGAAAAGAACTTTCTTTTAATATCAACACTTTTGTTTAAATTAAATTTTTTTTATAAAAACAAATTAGATAAAATAATGGAATATGATTTTGAAACAGAAGAATATAACGAAATAGATATGTCAAAAATTATATATTTAAATCAAAATAATCAACCAATATATCTAGATGATGATGGACAAGGAAATATTGATAATACACCACGTCATATATATGATTATGCAATATTAGCTCATAGCGGAAATGCATCAATATTTTCCGAAGAAAAAGAGAACTTTTACCCAGCGATATTTTGCAGAAATATCAGAAATGCATTTGCACACCACGCATGGAAGTTTTCAAATGACGGAAGAATATATTTCTATCATATAAATCAATCAACAGGACAAAAAGATTTTAATATAGCAATAGATATAGGGAATCTAGAAGCAACAATATATGCAATATTAAAAACATGTTTAAAAGAAAAATTTATTACATACTTTAAACATTATGGATACATATATGATGATGATGGTGTAGATATTAGTCTTAAAGATGAACAAAAATACATCAAAGAAGTTGTAGATGAATTTGAAAAAACACAAATTATATCTAAAGAAGAAATATCAAATATCTTGGATAAAGACACTATGAACTACGATATATATAAATTAAAAGAATGTTTAAATACAAAATTAGATAACTTGTTATTTATAAAGATGCTTGCAGAATATATTGATGATCAGTTTTTTATAAAAGAAAATAATACGTGCACGTTCACATTCTATAATATAACGAGCCCAAAATATGAACATGATAATTTACCAGAAAAAGTAAGACATAAATATTTATCTGACGCAATAATTGTTACAATATTAAACACATTCTTTGTGCACTTAAATTTAGATGCAATAACAATAAATAGTTTGGATTTTAGTTCAATAATACCATCACAAAAATATATAGAAATTATAGAAAAACAAAGAGATGAACAAATATTAAAACATGAAATAGTAATTGCAAATGCACAAAGTGATTTAAAAACATACAAAAACATTCCAAAAAAAGTAGCAAACTTAAACAAAAAAATTGAAAGAGAGCAAAATAATATAGAAATAATTAAACAAACTTTTGAAAATAAGAAAAATATGAAAAATACAGAAAATGTATTTAATCATATAAGAAACAGTATTGCTCATGGAAATATCGAAATAATTAATGATGGACGAAAAATATTAATAAAAGATTACGAAACACGAAATGACAAACAAGAAATAACATTTGAGGGAGAAATTGAAACAAATAAATTATTAGAAATAATAATAAAACCATTAATTGAAAAAGAAAAATTAAAAAATGAATATTTATCAAAACAGGATGAAGCACAAATGCATTTGTAAAATAAAAAACATATATTTTTAAATTTTATTAAAACATGATAAAATAACATAGGTGATAAATTAATTATGGAACAATATATATATGAATTAAATCAATATGATTTGGAACAAATTTGGTCCGGGTATGCATCGGAAGTACAACAAGAAGAATATAATAGATTATTAGGTGAATTGATAAAATGTAGTGAAGATATAAAATTATATAATACAGCATTAGAACTAAAAGCAAAATATGAACAAATAACAAAAGAAATCCAAACATTATGGTCTACAATTCACTCGTGCCCATGTCGTTATAGAGAAAACGAAGGAGAATGTAATGCATGTGGAGCAAATTATGTAAGAATTCAAGCATTAAACACAGAAAGAGAAGAAATATATACACAAATAGCTGCTATATTAAATCATTTTAATGTAGAAGTACCAGAATACTCATCGATCGAAGCATATGAAATGTCACTTGTGTACGAACAAATGGGTGAATTTACATTCCCATTATATAATCAAAATGATTATGAATATGCACCTTATGGACACGGAAATATAAAAAGTGAGGGTTGTGGTATAACATGTGCAGCAATGATAATAACAGCTTATACCGGAAAACAAGTTACACCCGCTATGCTTGCACAAGAAATAGAGTGGGACGGAAACGATACCACACTAAATAGAGCACTAACAGCTTATGGAATAAAAAATGCTAATAATAATTTTTTAACCGAAGATTCAAGTACAAAATACGAATATGTTGATGGAGGATTTACTGACTTTGGTCAAACTTCAATGAATTATTATGAAATCAAAGAAAAAATTAATGAAGGTTATGTTGCAGTGTTCCAAATGAATAAAGGAACTTTCACAGGAGGATCACATTTTATATTAGTAACAGGTGTAACAGAAGACGGAAACTTAATTGTTCAAGATCCAAATGGTAACAATTATACATGCGAAGGGTATTCACAAGAAAGAACACAAATACTACAAAATGGATTCGAAAATGGATTTACTGATGAAGATTTCCTATCAAACGGACAATGGAGCGGTTGTTATTTAGTCGAACCATATGAACAATATTCCCAAAGAACCCAAGAAGAAACTGAGTAAATTTGACAAACGAGTGTATTTATGATATAATATACTCGTTTTTTAAAGGGGGAAATTAAAATGAATAATATTATTGACATGAAAGAAAATATTATAGAATATTTAAATGAAAAAGGAATTGAATACAGTGATAGATTACTTGATATGGTTGCTATTGAATTATCAAGCAAAATTGAAGACTATGAATATGAAAAAAATATAACATTAACAAGCGAAGACAAACCATATCATTCATTATTATCAAGTGCTGTTTATACATCATTAAGAAGATTAAAAGGCGTTCACTATAATTTTGCATTTGAATCAGCTGAAGATGATTATTCTGAAGAAAGTGACGCTGAAATGCATTTATAAAATAAAGTGGATTTTCCACTTTTTTTTAATAACTTAAGGGGGAATTATGGAAAATAAAGAAGATATTAAACTATATTTAACAGAAGAAGAGTTAGAAAAAATAATAAAATATATAGAAAATAATTTTTCTGATATAAATAAACATAAAAATCAATTAGAAAATGTGCAAAGATTATCTAATTTCTTAAAATTAAATAACTATTCCATAGGAGAAGTAGAAGCAGATAAATTATTAGAAAAATCTCCTAAATTAAATCAAATGTTTGACACAATATATTTAGCAGATAAACTTGTAAGAATAAATGATTTCCATAATTTAAGTATTTTATTAGAAATATATTCAATAAATACAGGACATGAACAAAATATAGATATAGATGATTTTTCAACTAATAGAAAATATGGAAATAAAGGTTTAGATATACTTAAAGTCTATTTTAGTGAAGTTAATCAATATAGACTACTAACAAAAGAAGAAGAACTAGAGTGTACAAGACAAGGTTTTGAAGGAAGACAAAAATTAATTAAACATAACCTAAAATTAGTAGTAAGTGTTGCAAATAAATATAAAGGATATGAACTATCATATGAAGATATAATTCAAGCAGGAAACGAAGGATTAATAGTTGCAGCAAGAAAGTTTGATTCATCATATCATTGTAGATTTTCAACATATGCACTTTGGTGGATAAAACAAAGAATACAAAGAGAATTTGCATATTCAAGTAGAACAATAAGAATACCATATGCACTACATGAAAAAGTACAAAAAGCAAAAAGAATATTAAATTCATATAAAATCCAAAACGAAGGTAAAGAATTACCATATGAAGAATTAGCTCAAATAATGGATATATCTATTCAAACAGTAAATGAAATAAGAAAATGCATTGAATTATCAAGAACATCTTCTTATGACAAAATTTTAGAAAGTGAAAAACTAGAATTAGGAGAAGAAGTAGAAGATCCAAATAACTGTATAACATCAAAAACCAATGAAATTTTTAATCAACAATTAATGGATTTTATAGACGATATATACGTTTTAACAGATAAAGAAAAACAAGTAATAAAACTTAGAAATGGTTTTTATGGAAAAGTATATACATTACAAGAAATAGCAGATATGTATGATTTAACAAGAGAAAGAATAAGACAAATAGAATCAAAAGCATTAAATAAATTAAGAGATAATATTAAAATAAAACAATTTGATGAAACATATGCTTTAAAGATGGCTTAGTATTTAAGATTTAAACTAGTTTTAAAACTAGTTTTTTTAATGCATAAAAAGTTTAACATATTTACAATTTAATATATTAATGATAAATTATAATAGTAGGAGAATAGAAATGGAAGTAAAAGACAGTAATCAAAATAATGATATATCACCAACAAAAAACGAAAGTTTAAATCAAATAGAAAATCAAGATAATAAAATAGAAGTTATTGATACACAAAATGATCAAATTCAACAAGAACATATAGAAAATAATAATGAAGAAGAACAAAAAATTAAAACTGAAATAAAAAAATCAAAAAGAAAAACAGCAATAATAATTATTTTAACATTATTAATAATTGCGCTAGCAATCACTTGTGTTCTATTATTTATAAGTAAAAATAAAGAAGAAAATATTGAAAACAGTTATGAAACAGAAATAAAAGAAAATGAAGAAAATATACAAGATGAAAACGAATATGCAGAAGATATAGAAAATAATGAAGATGTAGAAGAAGAAATAAAAGAAGAAATAAAAGAAGAAATTCCTATAGTAGAAGAAAAAGAAGAACCAACCAATATAGAATACACATCAGGGCCAATTTCAAGTAATGGATTAGAAGATTTTGATTTATATTTTTTACAAGTAGAAAACTATAAAAAGAATAAAGCATATAGTCCGCTTGCGATTAAAACAGGCTTAAAAATGCTAGAAGAAGCATCTAATGGTGCAACAAAAGAGCAAATTAGCAATATTATAGGTAAATATTCATTAAATAATTATACGAATAGTAAAAATATGTCACTTGCTAATGCATTATTTGTAAGAAATTCATATAAAGATTCAATTAATCCAACATATATAGAAAAACTAAAATTATATAATGCAGAAGTAATTTATGACGCATTTAGTTCAACGAAGAATATTAATAATTGGGTTAGTAACAAAACTTATAATACAATAAAAAACTTTATAGAGGATGTTTCAGAAGAAAATTTTGTTTTATTAAATACAGTATCTATAGATATGGAATGGAAAAATAAAATTCAAGAAGATGGTCTTTGGGTTTCGTATCAACACGAAGATTATGAAAAATATATTAATCCATTATACATGGGAGGGCTTTCTAAAATTGAGTTTCAAAATATAAGAGTTCCAGCAGGTGAAATCGGAGCTGTTGGAAATAAATACGATATAATTAAAACACTTGGTGAAGATAAAATAAGAAATATAATCGTGAATGATTATCAAAATTGGTTAAATGAAGGTATGCCAAATTCGTGTGGTGGCGAAACACGTGATGCAAATGCAGTTGCTACTAAATTTATTGAAGAATTAAAAACAAATTATGGACAATTTGAGAAATCAACAGATTTTTACTTTTATACTGATAATAATGTAAAAGTCTTTGCAAAGGATTTAAAAACATACAACGGTGTTACATTGCAATATATAGGTATTTTACCAAAAAAACTTGAATTAAAAGAATATATTTCGATTATAAATTCTTCAAATATTAATACTATTTTAAAAGGACTAAAACCAGCCGAGATGAGTTATTTTAAAGAAGGAAAAATTACAGATATAAGCGGATATATACCATTTTTTCAAATAGATTATGATATGAAGTTAAAAGAAAATTTAAAAAGAATGGGAATAAATGATATATATGATTCTAGTAAATCTGATTTATCCGGTATAACATCTGAAAAGGCATTCATTACATCTAGTAAGCATAAAACAAAAATTGATTTTTCAAACGATGGGATTAAAGCAGTGTCTGCAATTGCAAGTGGTGGAGGAGGAGCTGGAGAGTGCGGATATGATTATAAATTTGAAGTACCGGTTGAAAAAATCGATTTAACATTTGACAAACCATATTTATTTATCGTAAGGGACAAAAATACAAATGAAGTGTGGTATATCGGAACTGTTTATAAACCAATAACAGAGTATCCAAAAAAAGGATTAGAAGATTAAAATATTTTTAAAGAGTAAATTATTACTCTTTTTATTTGATATATTGTATCTTATTTGACAGAAAACAGGATATATGGTATAATATATCCACATTTTTAGAAGAGGGGGAATAGATATGTTAAGTACAATTTTCTTAATATACGTAGTAACTCAATGTATGTCTACAGCATTTGGTTTAACAGTTATTGATAGAGTTCAAACAGTTATCAAAGCAAGATTACATGAAAAAGGATATGTATTAAAAAATAAAAATAGTTTATATGATTTTAATGATGCAATAGTGGCATTTCTAAAAGGTTTTATTCCATTTTATTATGCTATGAAAGCAATCAATTTAACAAGCGGAGAACACGCAATTGAAGCTGAAGTAGAAAGAGTTATTTCATCTGGTAAATATGTAAATATAAACCAAGAAGAAAAAGAAGAAGAAAAAGAAGATTTAAGTGTAGCAAAAATTGAAAATGAAATTATTTTTGAAAAACCAGAAAAATACACAGCAAGAAAAAATGATTACACTTTATATGACACATATATTACTCCTATAGAATATGTAACAAGAGAATCAACACCAGAAGATAAATTAAATTTAACACCATTTTTAGACGAAAATAAGGTAGTTGAACATGTAATGGTAAAAGATTCAGTAACTAAGACAGACATCGCAAAAGCAATAGGAGAATTAAGTGTAGAAGAGTTAGAAGCATTAACAAAAACAATAACTGCTCTAACAGATGTGAAAAGAAATAACAAACTATTATCATTAAAGGATGTTGCATAAAAAATAAAGTTATGTTATTATTTATAAAGTAAATTAATTAATTGGACGAGATTATTAATTATGTTAGCAAAGAGACTTAGTGGTTGGTGTAAACTAAGGTAACAAGTTAATAGTTACTACCAGTTGTATGAGGTTAATAGCCTACGAGTTGTTTTCGTTACAAAACAAAATAAAGTTAATTAAAGGGATGGTACCGTCATTTATGACTCCTTGTGTACCATTCCTTTTTATTTTAAAAAAAGAAAGGAAGAAGAAAAATGAAAGAAATTAAACAAGATGAAAAACTAAATATGCTAAATCATAGTTGTGCTCACTTACTAGCTCATGCTGTAAAACATTTATACCCACATGCAAAATTCTGGGTAGGGCCAGTAATTGAAGAAGGATTCTACTATGACATTGATCTTGGAGATGATTCAATTACCGAAGAAGATCTAGCAAAAATTGAAAAAGAAATGAAAAAAATATCTAAATCTAATAAACTAATTAAAAGATTAGAACTTTCTAAAGAAGAAGCTCTTGAAATGTTTAAAGATGATGAATATAAATTAGATTTAATAAATAATATGGATGAAAATGATACAGTTATTTCAGTATATAGACAAGAAGACTTTACTGATTTATGTAGAGGACCACATGTAGAAAGTACAAAATTAATAAAATATTTTAAACTAATTAAATTCAGTGGTGCTTACTATAAAGGTGACTCTAAAAACAAAATGCTTCAAAGAATATATGGTGTATGCTACGAAAATGAAGAAGATCTAAATGAATACTTAAAAGAAATAGAAGAAGCAAAAGAAAGAGATCACAGAAAAATAGGTAAAGATTTAGATATATTCATGTCTCATGATTTAGTCGGAAAAGGAATGCCACTTTGGTTACCAAATGGAGCAATCGTAAGAAAACAATTAGAAAATTATATCTATAAAAAAGAAGTAAAATTAGGATATAATCACGTATATACTCCATGCGTAGGAACTGTAGACTTATATAAAACAAGTGGTCACTGGGATCATTACAAAGAAAATATGTTCCCATCAATGAAGGTTGATAATGAAGAATTTGTTTTAAGACCAATGAATTGTCCACATCATATGCTAGTTTACGGAAATAAATTACATTCATATAGAGATTTACCTATTAGAATAGGTGAATTCGCAGCTGATTTTAGATACGAAGCAAGCGGTGCCGTTAAAGGTCTTGAAAGAGTAAGATGTATGTGTCAAAATGATGCTCATCTTTTCGTAACACCAGAACAAATTGGAGAAGAATTTAAAAAAGTTGTTAAATTAATACTAGATGTATATGAAGACTTTGGATTAAAAAATTATAGTTTTAGATTATCTTTAAGAGATAAAGAAGATAAAGAAAAATATTATGATGACGATAATATGTGGGATATGGCAGAAGATAAATTAAGAGAAGTATTAAATGAACTTGAAATCCCATATTATGAAGCAGTAGGAGAAGCAGCATTCTATGGACCAAAATTAGATGTTGAAGTAAAACCAGCAGTAGGACCAGAAGTAACTCTTTCAACTTGTCAACTAGACTTTTTATTACCAAAAAGATTCGAATTAACTTATGTTGATGAAAAAGGAGAAAAACAAACTCCAGTGGTAATTCATAGAGCAATTCTTGGAACATTTGATAGATTTACAGCATTTGTTCTAGAAGAAACTAAAGGTGCTCTTCCATTATGGCTAGCTCCAACTCAAATAAACATTATTCCAGTAAATAATGAATATCATCTAGAATATGCAAATAAAATCTTTGAAATGTTATATGATAAAGATATAAGAGTAAAATTAGATGATAGAAATGAAAAACTAAGTTATAAAATGAGAGAAAGTGTTATAAATAAAATTCCTTATACTTTAATACTTGGAGACAAAGAAAGAGATAATAATGAAATAAGTTATCGTGTACACGGAAGTGACAAGACAACTACATTAAGTATTGACGAATTTATTAATTTAATAGATAATGAGATAGAAGATAAAAAGAGAAAGGAAAATTAATAATGTTCAACCCCCTAGAATACAGAGATCATATTGATTACTGTGAATACGTATTTAATAAAAATGAAGAACTAGGACTTGGACTAACAAGTTCGTTAGAAATTCAATTCTTAGCAAATAAATATTTTGATGAAGTGTGTGCAAGACGTGGAGAGGTAGAAGAATTAATAGAAAATGATAAGTTATTACTCGAAACATTAAGTAAACAAACAAAAATGTTTAAAAAATTCAGACCTGTTCAAAATAATATATCAAAAACAAATGAATTAAATTCAGAAGAAGAAATGAATGAAACAGAAGAAGTTTCAGTATCAAAAACTAGATAAGTATTCTAAAATAATATAATCTTGTATTTAAAAGTATCACATAGTCATATGTAAAATGCATTCAATGATATTTACATATAACAATAAAATGTGATACTTTTATAATATAGGAAAATATAAATAAAAAAAGAATAGGAAAAAAGAATGAAAGGTTTAAAAGTTAATAAAACCAATAAAAACTTGACTTTTAAAGGCATTTGTGTTATAATTTATACACAAATCATTAAGGGGGGTTTTGATGATTATGAAAGGTAGATTTATTTTAGATTATTTAGACGAAAATAATTTTAAAAAATTAGAAAGAAGTTTAAAAAAATATAACATGGTTGCTTATAAAAAACTTATGTTTGATTTTTATCCAAAATTAAGAAGTGGAGAATTCATTGGAGAATTAGTTTCAATTAATAAACATGAACAAACTGAAACATATGATTTAAGATTACCAACTGATTCATTATTCGTAAAAGTATACGGAGAAGTTAAATTAAACTATACAGTATATAAAGAAAATAATATTGTTATGTTAAATAATTTAGAACCAAAAGATATTTTATTAGACGGTCATAGATCAGAGTTAACTGCTTATAAAGGAATTATGATTTCTAAAGCAAACGCTCAAAAAGAAATGTTTAAAATAGACTTATTATGTAGATTAGAAGGAAGAGAATAAAACTCTTCTTTTTATTTGCTCATAAAAAAATATATGATATATTATTAAAAGAGTGATATATTTGATTCAGATTACAAAAATAAAGAGGAGATAAAATGAATAACGACATAGAAGAAAAAGTAGTAAACAATTTAACAAATAAATATTCAAAAGAATTAATTGATTTAATGAAAGAATGTAATATTAGTGATAGTGTAATAATGTTAAGTATAATGGGAATTGGAACACATACTGCGTATTATGGTGTTTTATATAACAGAATTATGAATAACAAGGAACAAATGAATGATGAATTAGCAAAGAAATTAGTTATTGAATTATTTAGAGAAATAGATAAAAATGAAGAATAGTTGGATAAAACTATTCTTTTTTTCAAAAAAAAGAAACAAAAGTTTCTTATCTTATTAGACCATTTTTAAACTCAGACATTGAATCCATATTGATTTCATCTGAGTTATATAACTTTTCAAGTAAATCTTGATCATTTTTTGTATAATCTTTGAAAAAATCATAGTGAATATTTTCAAAAGAATAAGTAATTGGATCAATCATCCAGTAAAAAAGTTCAAAATCTTGATGTCTTAAAATAATTTCACATATATATCCAATATCTGAACCTTCATATTTATGTGAAATATCTTCAATATATTTCCACACATCAGGATTAATACCATTTTCAAAATCTTTATAAAGTAAATATGACAAAATAGACATTAACTCAACAAGAGCCTCATCTACAATTTGCTGATTACTCATTTGTTCATTTCTTTTACCAGAAGCAAATTCCATGTCATCTAATTCTTTGCTAGTTTTCGAATTTAAAATATCAACATCATCTTTATTATTATCAATATTTCCCTTTATTAAGTCTTGAGATGCATCAACATAACTAAAATCAAAATCAAAAGTGTTTTGAATAAATCTACCTTCTTCATAATTATATGCATTTTCATTTTTTTCATTTCTAGTAGCATCATATATCATCAAATTTCTATTTGAATGAATCATTTCATGAATAACAGTAACAAATAAATTCATATCTACTTTTTGTGTTCTGTAATTTGAATTAACAATAATAAATCCACGCGAACTAATAATTTTCTTTGATTTATCATCTAATTTTAATTGACTAAGCAACCTATTAAGCCTTGGAGTACCAGGTGTGACAAACTCACCATCATTACCAAATTTAGGTATTCCCCAAAACATAGGAGAATTACATGTTCCAGCGTAATACTTACCATCAAGTCCAATTGAATCAACAAAAACTCTAATCATATGAGTTGACATATTTTTAATATCTCTTAATTCCATATTATCTACCTCATATTAATTATAACATAATTTAAAAATAAAAAAGAAATATGATATAATTAAAAAGACAATGATAAAGGAAGGAATAAAACATGAAGTGTCTTATATGTAATAAAGAAAATAATAATAAAGTATGTAATGATTGTATAAATAAATTAAGTATAAATGAAATTATAGAAAGAATAAGAAGCATTGAAAATTTAGAATATGAAGAATATAGAGAAATAATAAATAATGTTGCAAATACTTATCAAACTCCATTTAAAGAATATTGTATGATTATGAGTAACGTTAGAAAATATTATAGAATACCTAAAATTAATCAAGAATACTTGCTTGAAAACGCATTTGTATGTTTAGAAAGTGATTTAATAAGTAATAAAGATAAAAACGTAATAAATACATTACTTCTAGATACGTACTACAAAAATTATTTATTTGATAACGCCGAATCAATGGCTGAGAATTTAAAAGGAGAAATGCTTGATGAATTATCTCTTTATGCTTTAGGAGATTATTATACAATCACTAGAAGATACGACATAGCAGAAAATTATTTAGAAAATGCAGTTATGCTTTGTCATGATGAATCAACAATGAAATATATAACAGATAAGTTAATAGAATGCCAAGAAAGAAGAAAAGGTAGATTAAATGGTGGAAGAGCAGAATATATGCCATCATCACCAGAAAATAAAGAAAAATATATTGAATTTATGAAAACAATTAATATAGAAATAGAAAAACCTGTTTCTAGAGCAAAAGCACCTGATAAAATATCAAATGATGACTATCCACTACCAGTTGAATTAAAAGAATCAGGATTTAAAACATTTGTGGCATTCGACCTTGAAACAACAGGAATTGATCATACAAAAGATAGTATAACTGAAATTGCAGCTATCAGAGTAGTAAATGGTGAAATAGTAGAATCAAAAGAATTAATATTTCAAGAACTAGTTCATCCATACAAAAAAAGAATACCTGAAAATGTAGAAAAAATAACAGGTATTACAAATGAAATGGTTCATAAATGTAGAGAAGTATGGGAAGTATTTAAAGATTTTTCAGAATTTATTGGAGACGATATTTTAGTGGGATATAATTGTATGTCTTTTGATAGTAAATTTTTAAGAAGAGCAGGTAGACTAAGTAATAAAATAATAAAAAATAAGTATTTTGATGTAATGAATTATGTAAAAAAATTCGAGAGTGTATTACATTATGAAAATAAAACACTAAGTTGTATAAGTAATCTTCTTGGTATAACTAATCCAAACGCTCACAGAGCTCTTGCAGACTCAGTTACTACAGCAAAAGTATATCTAAAATTATTAGAATTAGAAGAAACAAATAAAAAATAATCCATTTTATATGGATTATTTTCTTTTTAAACCTAATCTTAAACCTGAATTTTTAAGTGTAGTTTCATATTCTGTTTCGATTTGATCATCTAAATTATCTTCAATAGCTTTTGTATCATTAATTAAACTAAATATTTGATTTGGATAAATTCCTTTTCTAACATATTCATTTTCTTTAAGTCTGTTTTCTTCTTTTTCATAATCATTTTTAATTTTTCTAATAGTATCAATTTTAATACCATCAACTTTTAATTTATTTTTATAAATTTTTTTAAGTACTGCCCAATAAATTGCAGATAAACCACCAACAACAGAAGAACCTGCAAGTGCATAAATACTACTTTGAATAGCACTAGCATAAAAGTTTGAAATATCTTTAACACCACCACATAAAAATCCGATAGCAGTAACAGAAATAATAAATATAGGTTGAAACTTAATCATAAATTGAGATAATTTCTTAACTTTTTTATCTTCTTCTAATTTCTTTTTAGCATCTCTTAACTTATTATCAATTAATTCTTTCTTATTTTCTGATAAAAGTTCACCTTGAGCACCATGTCCATAATATCTTTTTTCTAAAACACCATTATGATCAGAAACAATCATATTTCCTTCATCTAATAATACAAATTCTCTATTCATTATAATTCCCCCTTAAAATTTGCTCATATATTATAACACAAAACTAAAAAATATCAAAGAAAAATATTAAAATAACAAAATAATATTATAAAAAGTATATATAATTATTTTCTTAATAATAAATAATTAGAATTTTTTATAGTTCTTTTTAATTGAAATAAAAAAATAAAATATGTATAATATACTTTACAAAAAAAGGAGGTTTTATAATGTTTATACCAGTAGTACCATCAATCGGAAGAACAACAGTAATAAACAAAACAATTGTATATAGCGATACAGTCTTAAAATTAGATGAGTTAGGGCAAAATATAAAAGTAACATCAGTTTCTAATGTGACTGAATCAGAGTTTGAAAAATGTATTAAATGTATACTATCAAGCAATGAAGATGTACTTTTTAATACAATACAATATTCAAAAAAAGACAAAATAGTTTATTTTTATACAAATAAAAAACTAGATATTACAAAATGGACAAATAGAAATGTAAAAAAATATGATAGGGTAAATGATAGAGATTCACTTCTAGAAGAACTAAATTATCTTTATGATTCATCAAACAAACCAAAAGATGAAGATGTAATTGATTTATATAGTGTTTATACATTATATATATCAACAAAAAAAGCACAGTCAAGAATAGAAGAGATATTTACATCAAGAATTGAATATGCAATGAAAAATGGATTAAATGATTCAATTTATTTATATGGAATAACATTTAACAAAAATAAAAATGAATTAGAATTAAGATACAATTCAGGTCATTCATCAGAAACACAAAAAATAGTATTCAGCAAAAAAGACAACGAAGTATATATAGTTAAGAGTAATACGTCAAAAGCGTATGATGTATTCAATGAAATATCTAGTATTATAAACGAAGCATTTGATGAATTAAAAAATTTTGAAGAAAAACACGACTTAAGCGATGGTAATTATTGTATAGATGTGGTAAATTCAAACTTAAAAGCAACTATAAATTTATTTGATATCAGTTTGTATAGAAGAACAAAAGGAATAAAAAAAGACTTTGAATTATCATTTTCAAATCATTTTGATTCAATTGATATTGATTGTAATTCATCATTAATTATAGATATAGTAAAAAATAACGAAATAAAATTATTCAAAAACACATTCATTAAAATAGAAGATTGTCCTAAATGGATGAGAGATATTTTATATGAAACAAGAAAACAAAATTTAATAGAAGAAAAAAAATTAGAAGAAGAGAAAATTAAAAAACAATTAAAAAGAGAAAAACTTAATAAAATAAAAAAATTCTTTTTTCCAAATTCAAAATAAAAACTACACTGTTTAAAAAAGTGTAGTTTTTTATTAACTCAAAATATATGTTATTTATTGTAATTTATACTCTCTTTAATATTTTTTCTTAATGTTATAATACTTAATTCTTTTAGAATCTCCATTTCTTCGGTAGGTTCAGGACCAATTAAAACATGAGTATCCATATTATTAATTGCATCATCATCAAAAAACCATAATATACAATTATTATAATAACTTTGATTTCTTAAAATTAATGAACGAGAAAAACTATTTATCAATCTACACACAAACTGTTTATTTTTTCTCAAGGATTCAATATCATTTGATTTTTCAAGCCATTTAGCAAGTGTTAATGTAAATGAAGTTGTATAATTATAAAAAATAAATTCTAACATATCTAAATCTCTTCTATATATTTCAGGTAGATAACGAGTCAATTGTTGTTCATACATTATTTTTTTATCTGAATTAAAAAAAATCATTAGCAATTCCTTTACAAATTCTTTATCATTAATTATATCAGCTGTAGTATTTTTAAAAAATCTCAAGCTTTTATTTTCAGCAATTAATTTTAATATATTTTTATCACTAATAAGCAATGAAACACATATCTTATCATTTTGTATTTCTAAAAAAAGTTTGATTTTATTATCATTAGATAAATAATTATAATCACATACAATATCTCTTTCTTTTATTTTAGATATAGCTTTTTCATGTTTTTGAGTACATGCCATATAATATAAAAATAAAATATCATCTTCATCAAGAACTTCTTTTTCTGATAATTGAATTAATTTTGTATATTCATTATATTTCTTAGTTAATACATTAATATAATGTTGGTTTTTGCTTTTATCAATCTCAGTTAGTTTTTCTATTAAAGTAGGTATATACTTTTCATCAATATCTGCACATACAACAGATGAACCATTAACTTCTATGTAATTTTTGGTCTTATTTGTGTCATAATCCATATGTTCTTCTATTTTAAAATAAAAAACAGGGTTCAATAAGTTATTTTCAATTTCATAATATACATAAATGTCACCAGGTTGAATGTTGTAACATGGAACTAATTCTCCACATATATGATCTTTGCACCATTCATAATCATTTGCTATACACCAATCTTTATTAGAATCTTTTAAATCATCATATAATTGATCATAAGAAGATTTTTTTAAGGAATGCCTTTCAGTACATTTATCATATTTTTTCCATATTCCTTTTTTCATGTATTACCTCCAAAGTACAATTATTATATTATTAAAAAAAATATTATTCAATACAATTATTTTATGTTATTATATAAAACAAGGTGATTTTATGATAGAAAAAAATATGTCTTATGAAAATTCTTTAAGAGATGCTAAAATCTTTTTAAATACTTTTGGATTTATTCTTGAAGAAAATACAAATGAAATACTAAATATTTATGATAAAAATAATAATATTGTAGGTAAATTAAATAAAATAGATAACAGAATAAATATTTCAGTAGAGTATAATGGACTTTTATTAGAAGCAGATTATTATATTCCAAAAATTATATCATTTGTAGACATTGAAGATGATAATCAATTATATGGACAATGGAGTAGTGAAATCTTTTTCATATTAAAAAAAGATAACATAAAAATGAATGGAGAATTTTTAATATCGAGTTCATTAGACAGTGAATTTGGTCATAGATGTGTATGTCATCCAATTATTAGGTGTAACTTAGATGGTCAAGCAGAAATAGAAGTTGAAATTTTAAGAAATGGAAATACTTTTGGATTAAATTTTAAAACATTTAATACAAAAGAAAGCATACAAATAAAACCATATGATGATATGAATGGATATATAAGACACGATATATTATACGGAACATATGATTTCACAAGAAGTTCATACTCTTATAGAAAATATAGTGGAGTATTCCCATCACCATCAAATGAACCAAATAAATTACACGCATTTCTACATGAAAATAAATATAATGAATGTATAGACTTTAAAGAAAAAAAAGTAGATAAGATTAAACCAGATACATGTAGTGAATCTATAATTCAAAAAGGCAATTTAATGAAAGAATTAGATCCAAAAATGTATAAAGAAATAAAAACACTTCTACAATTGTTTAGACTAGAAGATATTTCATTACTTGATAACCTAATTAGTGTTTGTTATGATAGTTATACTGATGAAGAAATATATGCATTACTTGGAATAAAAAGAAAACCATTTGTTTTTCAAAATGTACAAACAAAATTAAAAAATGCATATTTTTACAATAAAGAACAAGAAGATAAAATATCTTCATTAAAAATGATAAAATAGGAGGTACTTATGAAAGATATTGATGTTAATTCACCAGAATTTAAAGAAAAAATAACAAAAATGAATAGTGATTTTCTAACTAAACTATTTGAAAAAGACAAAAAAATAAAAGAAATGAGCACTAGTTCAGAATACATATTATGGCTAAAAGAATTTACAGATAAAACACCAGAATTTTCTGATGAAGATTATGTATATTTTCCAGAACAAATAAGTGAAAGTGATAATAATTATGTAGATGATTTAGGATTATTCTTTGAAGTAATTGAAAGATACGCAGAAAAAAATTATATTACAAAAATGCCATGTGATTTCGGAGGCTTTTATCCAGTTAGATTAGATAATAATGGTTTTTATATAGGATGTCTAGTGGGGCAAGGAGTAGTGCACTTTTGTAAAAGAGTTGAAGTAACAAATAAAGAACATTTTATTGACTATAACGATATTATGAATAATAAAACTCAACCATATGTAGAAGAAATTAATAGAAGTTTAGAAGATTTAAAAAATAAAATAGACGATTTATATAGAAGTGGAGTACCACTAGAGACTATTAGAAAAACAGCAAATCAATTAGTTGAAGAACTAGAAAAAGAATTAAATGAAAAAGCAAAATCATTTAATTTAAGATTAAAGTAAAATAAAAAAAGAATTTAAATAATATTAAATTCTTTTTATTTTCTCTTTTTTAAAATTTTAGCACCATCTAAAGAATAAATTCTCTCAATATCTTTTATATTTGACTGCATAGATATGTCTAATCCTCTATCTAATGCTATATTATTAAAAGTTTGATATAAAATATAATTCTCAAGCAACTCTGCACCATATAATTGCATTAACGCGCTTTGAAGACCACTTGAACTTGGATCTAATAAAGTACGATTTTTATTATTTAAATATAATGTGTAATTTTTTGATAATTTAATATCTAAATCACTCATAACAAGCATTATGTTAAAATCAGTTAGAACAAAAGGTAATACCTCAGGATTTTCTTTCGCGATTCCACGTAAAGATGTTATTAATAAACCATGTTTTTCTTGAACATTCTTTATATCTAATTCATTCATAAAATAACCTCCAAATTTGATACATATTATAAATAAAATAACATAAATAATCAATATATTTATTTTCTTGTTTTAATAGATTGATTAAATTTATACATTTCTGTTTCAAATTTATTACGTTTTGGAGAATAGTATTTTCTACCTTTTAAATTTTCGGGTAAATATTCTTGTTCAACCCAGTAGTTAGGGTAGTTGTGCGGATATTTATATGTTGGGCTATTAGTTCTAATATGCTCAGGTATTCTACCAACATTTCCCGCGTTTATATCACTAATTGCAGCCGCAATACCAGAGTATCCAGAATTAGACTTTGGACTTAAAGCCATCTCAGTTACAATAACTCCAAGAGGAATTTGAAGTTCTGGATAACCAATTCTTTCACATGCTTCAATAGCAGCAATAACTTTTGGACCAATACCAGGGTTTGCAAGACCAATATCTTCATATGCTATAACAATCATACGTCTATAAATAGAATCATAGTCCCCAGAAACAATAAGTCTGCCCAAATAGTGAAGAGCAGCATCAACATCACTACCACGAATACTTTTTTGAAAAGCACTTAACATATCATAATGTCCATCTTCACCTTTATCTGTAAAAAACGAAGGACTATTATTAACTTCTTGTATATTTTCAATCGTAACATTTTTATTAAAACCAAAGTACGCAAATTCAACTAAATTATATGCATACCTAACATCTCCGTTTGAAAGCTTAGCAATATATTTGATTGTTTTAGAATCCATTTTAATATCAGGATAAACAGTAGATACACGTTTTAATCCTTTTTCAACATCCTTTTCAGTTAAAGCTTTAAGTTCAAGCATTTGACATCTACTACGAATAGCAGGATTTATGGAATGATAAGGATTTGAATTTGTAAGACCAATTAAAGTAATAAGACCACTTTCAATAAAAGAAAGAAGGATATCTTGTTTATCTTTATTCATACGATGAATTTCATCAACTATAAGAATTATTCCATTATAAAGTTTAGCTTCTTCTATAACAACTTCAAAATCTTTCTTAGAATTAACTGTAGCATTAAGCATTCTATATCTTAAATTAAACTCATTCATCAAAGCAAGAGCAATTGTTGTCTTACCAATACCACTTTGACCATAGAAAATTATATTAAAAAGTCTTTTAGATTTAACTAAATTAGAAAGAACCTTATCTTTACCAATTAAATGACTTTGACCTAAAACATCTTTTAAACAAGAAGGTCTTAATTTATTTTGAAGTAATTCCATACTCATCACCTCTAAATATTGTATCTTTTTTTTATGTAAATTAAAAGTAAAAAACTACCAAAAATCTAGATTTTATTATATAATGAATACGATTGGTATGATAGAAATAAATAATAAAGAATTAATTGACGATTTTAGTGATTATCTAAAAATAGATAAAAACTATTCTAAAAACACATTAGAGTCTTATATAAGAG
>JAZUBJ010000081.1:0-4198 GCA_045638445.1 Bacilli bacterium
TACTTTTTAATAATTTATAAAAATCTTCAATTGATATTTTAACAATACTTTTTACATTTTTTAAAATAGTTCCAAAATCAAATTCTTTTTCATAATCGGATATAATTAACATATTTGGATTTTCTTCATCAACTTCTACTCTAAAATGTTGAGATGCATTTCTTAACATTCTAACTAAATTAACATTTATACCTTGTATTTTATCGTCCATTGAATTTATTAATTCATTTGTTATTCCTTCTTCATTAATTTGAACACCCATTTTATCAAATTGTCTAAATAACATTTTAACCATTTCTGTTAAATCTCCAAGAAAATAATCTTCTTTTGCATTATCAAAGTTTGAAGAATTATAACTTCTATTAATAGAATCTACTCCACTTTGAATATTTGGATGAACTTTATCAAATTCAATATTCATTAAATCTAAATTTGTTACTTTTCTTTTAACGTCATAGGCACTAAATAATGAATCCATATAAATAATTAATGCTACTAATTTATCATTTCCATTACCAAGCACTGATTTTAATAGATTCATGTCGTTATGTTTATTTATTTGTTCTAATAATTTAATTTCACACTCAAATAATTCTGATGGAATTCCCTTTAATTTTGATATATCATATTTTCCATTTGAAATACAACAATTATCACTAAACCATTCTATTTTTTCTTTATCCCTAAAAAATATGTTATTCGGCAAATCTTTTAATTTTGATATTTCATACACTTCATCTACTTTACAATAATTAACAATCAACCATTCTATTATTTCTTTATCCCCAGAAAATATGCCATCTGGCAAATCTTTTAATTTTGATATTTCATACACTTCATCTACTTTGCAATAATTAACAATTAACCATTCTATTATTTCTTTATTCCCAAAAAATATGCTAGCTGGCAAATCTTTTAATTTCGATATTTCATACACTTCATCTACTTTACAATAATTAACAATCAACCATTCTATTATTTCTTTATTCCCTGAAAATATGCCATCTGGCAAATCTTTTAATTTTGATATTTCATACACTTCATTTACTTTACAATATCTATCACTTAACCATTTTATTCTTTCTTTATCGGCATAAAACATGATATCTGGCAAATCTTTTAATTTCGATATTTCATACCCTTCATCTACTTTACAATAATTAACAATTAACCATTCTATTCTTTCTTTATCGGCATAAAGCATGATATCAGGCAAATCTTTTAATTTCGATATTTCATACACTTCATTTACTTTACAATATCTATCACTTAACCATTTTATTATTTCTTTATTGACATAAAACATGATATCTGGCAAATCTTTTAGTTTTGATATTTCATACACTCCATTTACTTTACAATATCTATCACTTAACCATTCTATTTTTTCTTTATCCATAGAAAATATGCTACTTGGCAAATCTTTTAATTTCGATATTTCATACCCTTCATCTACTTTACAATAATTAACAATTAACCATTCTATTATTTCTTTATCCCCAAAAAATATGTTATTCGGCAAATCTTTTAATTTTGATATTTCATACACTTCATCTACTTTGCAATAATTAACAATCAACCATTCTATTTTTTCTTTATCCCCAAAAAATATGCTACCTGGCAAATCTTTTAATTTCGATATTTCATACCCTTCATCTACTTTACAATAATTAACAATTAACCATTCTATTATTTCTTTATCCCCAAAAAATATTTTATTCGGCAAATCTTTTAATTTTGATATTTCATATACTTCATCTACTTTGCAATAATTAACAATCAACCATTCTATTCTTTTTTTATCCCCAGAAAATATGCTATCGGGTAAATCTTTCAGTTTTGTATAATCATAATCACATATACTTAATAAATAATTTATATTTTCTGGCTTTGCTCTATAGAAAAAGTTGGGAAGTTCTTTTAAATTGATATTTAAGTTAGTACATGTGTAATCAATAAAGATATCTGTTTCTCTTGCAAGTTTTTCATGTTCTGGAAGTGGTACTATACCACTACCTAGTTTTAAAAGATATCTTACTGGTATATCACAATATAATTCACTATCTTTACTGTCACTATGAAATTTTATTTGTTCATTTTCTTCATCAGTTTCATATGAACTGTTATCATTGTGAGCTAGTGCATTTCTTAAGTCATTTAAAATTACGATTGCTTCTTTTATTTCTTTTTTAACATTTTCTTCTAGGTCTGCTGATACTAGTAATAGTTGAACTTTATTAATTTTTGAATCCAAATTATTTATATCAAATTTTTGATTAAATATGTCTTTGTAATATGCACTATTTATAATTTTGTTTCCGTATTTATCTTCTTGTGCTTGATTTTTAACTATTTTACTTAAGAAGATAACATCCCATAATATTTCTTTACTTTCTTCGACATTAAAAAGATATAATTTTTTTCTTGTTATACTCTCTACTACTTTTGTAACATTTTTTTCATAAACAGCTTTTACATTTACAACTGCATGATTAAAAGTATCTGAGTTAATTTGATATAAACTCTTTTTACCTGTTATTATATCTTCTACACTTTGTCTTAAATCATTTGGAACTATACCTTCATTCATACTATCCACCTATTATGAATTATATCACAATATGTATTTTTTTAATATATTCCAAAAACCACATCCATTTTCATAAGTTCATTATTTGTACATAGTACATTTATTCCATCTAGTTTTATACCATTACTTTCATAATATATTTTTTCTTCTAATGTTTTATCTTTAAAAAATTGTTCTTTTAGTTTTTCTATGTTTCTTGCATAATATTTTTTATCATTAATTATATAACTTAATATTTGAATATCAAATATATTTTGTTTTTCTTCAAATTCATTTGTTGTTGTGTTTATAAAATATACTGTATTTACCTTGTTATCATAGTTATCATTAATATCATAAACTAATCTTTTTGTAGAATTTGAATCAATATGAATCACATTAAAAATAAATAATATTATAAACGTTAAAAGTTTCATTAAATCACCATTATTATTATGATAATTATTTATTTAAATAATATGGGAATATATGGTAAAATGGTATTTATGTTAGTTAAATGATATAATTAGAAAGGTGTTTTACATGAAGAATAAATATTATATTGGGTTTCCGATGAAAGAAGGTTGTCATGTTGATGGCGCTAATATGGGAATAGATATTTTAAAAGATAAGATTAAGTTTGATAAAATTATTGATATAAAAGAATGTTCTAGTGATTTAGAATGTGTTATTAAATATGATGAATTACTTGCTTTAGAATTTGATAATGCTATTAAAAATGGTTATATGCCTGTTGTTATTGGTGGGGATCATAGTTTAGCTATTGGTTCTATTGCTGGGGTTAGTAAAAACTATACTATTGGTGTTATATGGATTGATACACATCCAGACTCTAATACTAATAAAACTACTACTACTTTTCATATACATGGTTACCCTCTTGGTGTATCAATGGGATTTGGTCAAGATGAGTTAACTAATTTATATTTTGATGGTGTTAAAGTAAAAAGTGAAAATGTTGTTATGTTTGGTATTGATGATATAGATGAACCTGAAAGGGATTTAATAGATAAATATAATATTAAACATTTCACTTGTGATGATATTGTGAAATATGGTATTGATTATTGTATAGAAGACACAATTAATTATTTAAAAGATAAAGTTGATTATATTCATTTAAGTTTTGATATTGACGTTATTTCTACTTTTGATTCTCCTGGTGTTAGTGTTCCTAATAGATGGGATAATGGATTAAGTAAAAATGATGCTTTAAAAGCAGTTAGTATTTTTTTAGATAATTTAAATATAGTTTCTATGGATATCGTTGAATATAATCCTCTTACTGATAAAAATAATAAATCTTTAAATATAGTTTTAGATACTGTTAAAGTAGTAAATAAAAAGTAAATCATTTTTTTGATTTACTTTTTTCTATTGGGTTTACATGAATAACTGCTAGGTAGATTTCATCTATTTTTTTAATTATTTCTTTTTCTAAATTATTTGCGATTTCATGACTTTCATATGTAGACATATTTCCATCTACAAATATGGTAAGTGATATTTGATATTTATATCCTACAGGAGTTGAATTGAAATGATTTATTTTTTTTATTTGTTTATAGTTTTTTACTATATTTAAAACTTTGTTTTTTGTTACTTGAC
>JAZUBJ010000082.1:0-33289 GCA_045638445.1 Bacilli bacterium
AACAAAAGATATTGATCATATAATAAGTTTTGTAGATGAATTAGATTTAGAAAATGATATATTTATTAATGAAAAATAAATATTTAAGAGAACAAATTTTCAACTTATAAATTGAAATATAAAAGCACTCAATTATAAAATGGGTGTTTTTTTAATATTATATTAAAATCAAGAGAAGATAATATGATAAATATTTATAAAGAAAATACATTAATTTTAACAGAAGATCAAAAATATACAGTAACGTTCAAAATGAAACTTTTCTTATCAAATTGTTATGATTACCTTATAGAAATAAAAAATATAACGCATAAAGTGTCATATTTTTAATTATGATTTTAAATTTTTTAATTGATATAGTATAATAATAATAAGGTGATATTATGAACATAGGATACTTTCTACATAATGGTGAAAAAATAATTATATCTAAAAAAGATGATAAGTATACATTTAAAAAAGAAAGCAATACTGAATTTACACAAGAAGAAAAAGAATTATTAAAAAATGTTAACAACTTGTTAACAATAAAAAGAGAATCATCTAGATTTATAAAAAAAATAAGATTAAGTAAAACCTATGACTTATATTATGATACAAAATCAAGAAACTATTATTGGATACCAGAAGATAATATATATGATGAAAAAGATAATAGAATCCTAAATTTTCAATATAATCACCAAGAAGAAATATTAGAATTTGAAAATTATCCAAACATAGAGGATAGCAAATTCTATAAGAAAATTTTGAATTTTGGAAAGAAATCACTTGTATTATTTTTAGCTTCATCAATTGCTTTATCAATGAATTTTCCAACAAAAAAAAATGATGAAGTAATTGAAACAACACCAAAACAAACAATTTCGTATGAAGAAACAATATTAAATGAAACAACACCATCAACAGAGAATATAATTATTGAGGAGACTATACCAGAAGAAAGCGTTGTTGAAGAAACAGTACCAGAAGAAACACAAGTTGATGAAATAATATATATATATGATTTTAAAGATGTTGAAGAGGCAATTGATAGAAATCCTAATTTAACAGAAGAAGAAAAAAATATAATTAAAAGTACAAAATTTATATATGATGAAAACTATATGTATATGGATATGGAACTAGTATTAAGTAGACTAGAAACATTAAAAATAATATATGATTATAACTTTGAAAATAGATACACACAAGGTACATATAGTATAACTGATAACGTAATAAAATTAAGAAATAAAACAATAAGAGGTGCCCTTCAAGAATTTATTCATGAATATTTACATATGCTACAAATATCACATAACAGCTTCTTAATGGAATTAAGTAATCAATTTTTTACAAATGAAGTTATAATGAGATTGCATAATGATAAATTAATTGAAGACTATTATTTCTATGATAACTTAGAAAATAAAAGAATAATAAATGGAAAAGATTACACTCAGTATAGTGATTCTGAAAAGTATAATCTTTTATGCAGAGATAGTGTTTTTGAAAGAGGGTACATGGGATATGCTGGGATATATTACGTACTTGCAGAATTATTACCAGAAGAAGTATTAAGAGCATATCAGTTTGATCCTGGTAATCTAGAAATATTAGTAACAGGACTTGAACAAATAGAACCAAACAAAGATTTTTACAAAGCAATCAATTTATTGGTATCAATAGGAGAAATAAGGAAATATAATTATGAAACTTTAAACTGGGAGTATGCAAGTGACATAGGAACACAATATGTGCTTCTCAATGATTTTTATAAAAGTGTAAAGGGAGAAAATATTATAGATAATCCTGAATTATTATTCTTTTTTATGATAGATGATACATCAATAATAGATAAAGAAGAATTAGTTGGAGAAGAATATAAAATTTTAAATGAATTTGCAAGAACTTATAATGATAAATTTAAAATAATGATATTACCAAAAACATATTTATCAGATATAAGAAGTAATTCTGTAATTGTATATAAAGAAGAACAATTGATAAACTCACCTGTAAGTTTTGTACCAATAGATGAAAATTTTGAAAGTGAATATGAATATTTTAGAAACAATTATCAGACAAACGAAGAAATGACAAGATAATAAGGAGGTAAAAATGGATACATCAAAAATGAACGATTCAGTTACAAATATAAATAATTTAGGATTTGATGATGTGTGGAGTGGTTCTGCATATGAAGCGCAAAGAGAACAATTAACATCAACAATGGACAAATTAAATAAGTGTATTGAGGATTTAAATAAATTTGATATAGTTTTACAAAAAAGAGATGAATACGTTGAGATATGCACAAAAATAACAAATTTAAGTAAACAAAAAGCTTCATGTGAACAAAGTCACAATGAGGAAACAATTGAAAAAGGATGCGGAAATTGCTCATCATTATCAGCTCAAATCAAAGCATTAGAAATAAAGAGATTAGAACTAAGAGAAATAATAATTGCAATGTTAGCAGAATTTGTAGGAATAGATGCAGAAATAGCACCACCAGCAGATTTAACAGCAATAGGTGATGATATATTAACATTCGAAGAACAAAAAGCATTATCAGAAATTTATATGGCAATGCCACCAGGAAACATCGCAAAAAATTTAGAAGGAAAAGTAGATGAAAATGGTGTTGTTATTGAAGATGGATATGCATATATTCAACAAAGAATAGATGAAATAAAATCAAAATATACGGGACCTGAAAGAAATTACTATGTAGCAATGGAAGTTATAGAATTAAGTATTTTAGCTGGAGTAAGAAGTCCATATGAACATAATGGAACATCTTGTAAACCAGGAATGGAACCAAGTGAAGCTACAAGAGCACCGGTTGATACAAAATGGTTAAGTTTAGGAATTGACTGTAATGCGTTTGTTTCAATGGTTATGTTTGATGATGAATCATTACAAGGATGGTTAGAAGTTCAACAATTCCCTGAAGCACAACCAGTATTAACATTTGATGAAGCACAACCAGGAGACATATTCTGTAACGGAGGACACGTAGGAATAATAATGTCAAATAATCCTGAAACAGGAGAAGTAATAATATGCCATGCATCATCTCATAATAACGATATGAAATATGAAGTTGTAACATATGAAGAATTAGAACGCCAAGGATATTCTGTAAGAAGAATGGATAGAACATATGTATCTTCAAGACTTCAAAAACAATTAGAAAATGAGAACCAATAAAAAGGTGAAATATGAAAATAAGAAAATTTAAAAGAAAAAATCAAAAAATGAAATATAATGAAGCGAACTATATAAAAAAACAATATATGGTAAACGGAAAAGCGATAATTCCAGTTGAACTTGAAAAGGTTGATGATTTATTTATGAAACATGATTATAAAAAACTGGAACTTTCTGATGATGTAAGTAAGTATATAGAAGAAATCGCTTATATGATACCAATGGATACCGATATCGTTATCGAAATACACTGTGAAAAAGTAGATAAAGAAAAAGAAGAAAGTATGAGAAAAACAATAAGAAATAACTACGGCATGGAAATAGATGATATAAAATATGATATATATAAAGCAAACAAAAAATCATTCTTCTTTGGAATTATGGGTATTCTACTTTTAATAATAAATATTTTAACCGAAGAGTATATTGGAGAAGTATTATCAAATTTTATATGTGTTGTATGGTGGGTAGCCATTTGGGATGTTGTAGAACTTCAAGTCATGGAAAAATCTGAATTAAAATGGAAAAGATTAAATTATGAACAATTATATTATTCAAAGATAACATTTGAATATGATAAATAGTACAACTTAATGTAAAGAAAATGCTGGTAATAAAGCATTTTCTTTTTTTGATGATATAATAAAAATATACGGAGGTAATTTATGAAATATGATTATATGACTCAATTTGTAAGACTTGCAAAAGAAGAAGGAGAACTAGGTAAAATAAGAGCTAATATAGTTGCTGAACACCTAAAAAATATGCCAATTGAACAAGGATCAATGTATCAAGTAAGACCATTAGCGCCTGGATTATATGATATAAGTGCAAGAACTGTAGCAAGAGACAGTGTTAAATTAGAAAATGATTCAAGAAAACTTACTATAAATATAAATAAAGAAAATAAAAAACGCTTAACGTCAACATTTCATTCTGATTCAAGAAAACTTGATACAACAGGTTATATATTTGATGAAAAAGGACTATATTTATTTGATGGTGTACCAAGTGATGAACAAAGTCAAACTCTTCAATTTGTAGTTTCTTTTTACGACACAGAGGCATTAAATTATATATTAAATTATTACGATGAATTACTTTCTAGAGATATAAAAGAAATTCAAGAAAAAGTAAGAATGGGATATGCAAGAACAGAATTAGTGGAAATTAAAATAGCTCAAGATATGTTATTTGGTAAGACAAAAATGCATAATGGTATATTAAGAAATGCATTATTAGACCAAGGAATCTCACCAGATGATGAAATTGTAAAAGATATAGAGCCTAATGAATTAATAGAATATGCAAGAAATATATATACAATAGAAGACCCAGCAATATTCATGCTTGATAATAAAGAAGAAATGACAATGTAAAGGAGTGTATTGTATGAACATAAATAGTGAAATGTTTAGAGAATATGATATTCGTGAAATATTTGGTCAAGAACTAAATGGTGAAGTTGCCTATTTAATAGGAAAAGCATTTGGAACTAAAATGAGAGAATTAAATATATCAACAACTGTAGTTGGGTATGACAATAGATTATCTTCAGTTGAACTAGAAAATAATCTAGTAAAAGGGATTTTAGAAACAGGAAGCAATGTAATAAGATTAGGACTTGTAACAACTCCTATGTGTTATTATGCAGCAAATTTATATGATACAAACTGTAGCATGATGATTACTGCATCACATAATCCAAAAGAATACAATGGATTTAAATTTTCATATAATGGAGTACACAATGCATATGGAAAAAGTGTAAAAGAAATATATGAAATTATACAAAAAGGAGAATTTGCTGTTGGAGAAGGAAAAGAAGAAGCAAGAGATATAAAAGATGCATATACTTACTTAGTAACAAGAAATTTAACATTTGGCAGAAGAAAAATAAAAGTAGTATATGATTGTGGAAACGGAACAGCAAGTGTAATAGCAAATGAAATATTTTCAGAATTTCCAAATATTGAAAGTATAGGAATTTGTAATGTTTCAGATGGAAATTTTCCAAGTCATCATCCAGATCCATGTGTAGAAGAAAATCTTACTATGCTTAAAGAAAAAGTAAAAGAGGTTGGAGCAGATGTAGGTATAGGATATGACGGAGACTGTGACAGAGTAGGTTTCGTAGATGAAAATGGAACATTTATTGAAATGGATAAATTTTTAATAATTATGTGGAAACACTTAATAAATAATGTTGATAAAAAAGAATGTTTATATGATGTAAAATGTTCAAAAGCATTAGAAGATGAATTAAAAAAATTAGGTGTTGAAACAATTGAATATAGAACCGGAAATTCATATACAAGAGCAGGTTCTGCAGAAGGAGATTATCCATTGAGTGGTGAATTATCAGGACATGTATATTTTAGAGATAGATGGCCTGGATACGACGATGGTATTTACGCTGGAATGAGATTAATAGAAATGCTATCTTATACAGATAAACCATTAAGTAGTTTCCTAAATGATATAGTGAAATATTATTCAACTCCAGAAATTAAAGTTAAAGTCGAAGACTCTAAAAAGTTTGAAATAGTTTCGAAAATGGAAGAATATGTTAAATCAAAAGGATACAACTATATCACAATAGATGGCGTAAAAACAAAATTTGAAGATGGTTTCGCATTAGTAAGAGCTTCAAACACAGGGCCAAATTTAACAATGCGTTTTGAAGCAACAACAGAAGAAAGATTAAAAGAAATCCAAGAAGAATTCACAAATGAATTAAATAAACATATAAACTAAGCATACTTTTAGTATGCTTTTTTAATTTATTAAACGTAAAGTAAAAAGTACAAAACAAACAAAACATTTTTATTATGATATAATTAAATTGGGTGATTTTATGCATATGACTTATAAAGATATTACAATTAATTATGAATTTTATGAAAATGACTCAAAAATAAACTTAGTATATTTACATGGTTGGGGTCAAAATATAGAAATGATGATGCCAATAGCAAAACCATTTATAAAAAGACATAATGTATTATTAATAGATTTACCTGGTTTTGGTAAAAGTGAAGAACCAAAAGAAGTTTGGGAAATCTATGATTATTCAGATATGCTTAATCATATAATAAAAGAATTAAAAATAAAAAATCCTGTAATAATAGGACATTCTTTCGGTGGAAAAGTAGCTCTAGCATATTCAATGAAATATGAAACAGATAAACTAGTATTACTAGCAAGTCCATATAGAAAGAAGATTCAAAAAGAATCATTAAAATTAAAAACATTAAAAAAATTAAAAAAAGTACCAGGATTAAATAAACTAGAAAATATTGCTAAAAAATATATAGGCTCAACTGATTATAAAAATGCAAGTGAAAAAATGAGAAATATTTTAGTAAAACATGTTAATTTAGATTTAACAGATGAACTTGATAAAGTTAAATGTCCAACATTATTAATATGGGGAACAGAAGATGCAGCAGTTGATTATGAAGATGCTCTTTACTTAGAAAATAAAATATCAAATTGTGGACTTGTAACATACGAAGGATGCACACACTATGCATATTTAGAAAGAGCAAATCAAACAATAAATGTATTAAGAAGTTTTATAGGAGATGACAATTAATGAAAATATATTTTCTTTTATCATTAATTACATATTTTGCATATTTAATTTTTAAATCAAAAAAGTATATGCATATGTTACAACAAAATTGGTATAACGATGGAAACAGATATATCAAATGGATAATGAATAATTTTGAAAAAGTATTTGTTGTATTTGATGTACTTTTCGTAATACTAGTATTTTTAAAAGGAAAGTATGCAGTAATAACATTTGCTATATTATATGTAATTGCATATATGATTCATAAAAATAAAGTAAGTAAAGAACAATCTAAGAAACCACTTGTTATAACAGCAAGAATAAAAAGACTTTACACTACAATGTTAATTTTACATTTACTTTTCATTATTCCAATGTTCTTTACATTTGATGAAGAATCATTAAGAGCATATTATGTATTTATGGGATTATTACTTTATATAAATCCATTTGTAATATATTTAAGTAATATTATTAATAAACCAATTGAAAAAATGGTGTTTAATCACTATAAAAGAATGGCAAAAAATAAATTAGATTCAATGACTAATTTAAAGAAAATAGGTATAACAGGAAGCTATGGAAAAACAAGTAGTAAAAATGCACTTAATGATATTTTAAATGTAAAGTATAATTCATTTGCAACTGAAAAAAGTTTTAATACAATGAATGGTTTAATGATTTCTATAAATAATAAATTAGATAAATTTAGTGATATATTTGTTGCAGAAATGGGAGCTTTTAGACAAGGTGAAATAAAAGAAAAAGCAGAATTTATTAGACCAGAATATGCAATAATAACAACAATAGGTACAGCACATTTAGAAAGTTTCGGTTGTATTGAAAATACTCAAAAAGCAAAATTTGAATTAGTAGAAACGCTTCCAGAAGATGGAGTAGCAGTACTAAATAAAGATGATGAATATCAAACAAGTTATGAATTAAAAAATAAATGTAAAGTAATTTGGGTATCTATGAAAGACAAAAAAGCAGATGTATATGCAAGTGATATAAAACTATCAAATAAAGGAACAACATTTAATATCACATTCAAAGATACAAAAAATACAATAGAAGTTGAAACAAAACTTTTAGGTAGTGCAAATGTATATAATGTACTTCAAGCAGTAGCACTCTCACATGAATTAGGTCTTACAGATGAACAAATAAAGATTGGTGTAAAAAGAATAGCTACAATTGAACACAGACTAGAATTAAAAAAATATGGAGAAATAAATATTATTGATGATGCTTATAATTCAAACCCAGTAGGTTCAAAAATGGCAGTTGAAGTTTTAGGAATGATGCCTGGTAAAAAAATAATTGTAACACCAGGTATGATAGAACTAGGAGAAAAACAATACGAATTTAATATGGAGTTTGGACGTCAAATTGCAAAAGTATGTGATGAAGTTATATTGATTGGTGAAGAACAAACAAAACCAATTTTAGCAGGACTTCAAAAAGAAAAATACAAAGATGAAAATATACATATATTAAATGATGTAAAAAAAGCATTCCCATTAATGAAAAAATTAAGTGGAAAAACAACATATGTATTACTAGAAAATGATTTACCAGATATATTTAATGAATAGGAAGTGAAATAAATGAAAATTAATTTAGGTGTAATATTTGGAGGACAAACAGTAGAACATGAAATAAGTGTAATATCAGCTCTACAGGCAATCCAAAATATAAATACAGAAAAATATAATGTAGTACCAATATACATTTCAAAAGAAAAAACATGGTACACAGGACATATGCTTACTGATATTGAAACATATAAAAGTTTTGATGACTTAAAAAAATATTCAAAAAAAGTAGTATTAGTAAAACAAGGAGAGGAATTTTATTTACAAAAAGTAGATGGTTTCTTAAGAAAAAATATAATATCTCTTGATGTAGTACTACCTATAGTTCATGGGAATAATGTTGAAGACGGAACTCTTGCTGGATATTTAGAAACAGTAGGAATTCCATATGTAGGTTCTCATGTATTAGGTTCAGCAATCGGACAAGATAAAGTAGTATTAAAACAAGTATTAAAATCAGCAGGAATACCAATAACAGATTATGTTTGGTTTTTTGATAACGAATATATTGAAGATAAAGAAGAAATACTTAAGAAAGTAAAAAAATTAGGATATCCAGTAATTGTAAAACCAGCAACACTTGGCAGCAGTATAGGTATTTCAAAAGCAAAAAATGAAAAAGAATTAGAAGATTCAATCGAAGACGCTATAAAATACGATAATAAAATAGTTGTTGAAGAGTGTATCGATAATTTAATAGAAGTTAACTCAAGTGTACTAGGAAATTATGAGTATCAAAGAGTAAGCGTTTTAGAAGAGGTAATAGGTGATGATGAAATATTAAGTTACCAAGATAAATATTTGTCATCATCAAAAACAAAAGGTGTTTCATCAGGAAGTAAAGGTATGGCTTCAACAAGAAGAATAATTCCAGCAAGAATATCTGATTCTTTAACAAAAGAAATAGAAGAAACTTCAAAAGAAGTATTCAAATTATTAAATTTAAGTGGTGTATGTAGAATAGATTATTTAATAGATTCAAAGAAAAATAAATATTATGTAAATGAACCAAATACAATTCCAGGTTCTCTTGCATTCTATTTATGGAAGGAATCTAAAATGGAATACAAAGAATTATTAGATGAAATTATATCAATTGCAATAAAAGAATATAAAAACAAATCAAAAAAATTAAGATCATTTGATACAAATATATTCGAAGGATATAGCGGCTCTGGATTAAAGGGTATAAAAGGGTTAAAAAAATAGGAGTAACATAAATTACTCCTTTTTACTTGTTATAAATTCAACACTACCATCTTCATTTGAATCATTTAATAAATTGTTTTCTGTTAATAATTGTTTAACTCTTTTAGCAACACCAATATTTCCGTCGATTAAAACACTATCTTTTAATATATCTTGTATTCTATCTTTCACAAGAGGGTAATGTGTACACCCAAGCACAACAGCATCAATATTCTTATCAATATATTTATCAAGTAGTGAGTGAAGGATAAAATTAATTTTCTCTTCATTATTATTTTCAATTGCATTTGCAAGTCCATCGCAAGATATTAGAATAATATTTTCATTATTTTTAATGTTATCTTCAATCAAATCATTTAATCTATCCGAGTGAACAGTAAGTGGAGTAGCCATTACCAAAGTATTATTATAATTATTATCGCAAGAAACTTTTATAGCAGGTTCTGTTCCTACGAATAACATATCTTTATATTTTTCTCTCAAGAATTTAATACATCTAGTAGTAGCAGTATTACAAGCAATAACAATCATTTTAACGTCAATTGAAATAAAATAGTCAACAATATTACAAACGATATCAAATAATTCATTATCGTTTTTTTCCCCATAAGGATTATTCTTAGAATCAGCATAGTATATAAAGTTTTCATGAGGTAACAGTTTCATTATTTCAGTTAATGTTGTTTTACCACCAATACCAGAATCAAAAACACCTATTTTTCTTTTCATAATATCACAATATAATTATATCATAAGTAGTTCTTTTTTATAAAAAATATGATAAAATGTATAAGGTAAATAAAAGGAGATAAATTATGGTAGAGAAAATAATTAAATATATATTAGGTTTATTTTCAGCTTTTTTAGAAGTTGAGTACGGAAGAGAAATATTAGTATTCATAATATCATTACTTCCAGTATTAGAATTAAGAGGAGGATTAATTGCAGCAACACTTCTAGAAGTAGAACCAGTAGTTGCCTATATAATTTCAATTATCGGAAATATTTTACCAGTACCATTTATTTTATTATTCATTAAGAAAATAATAGAATGGATGGGAAAATCAAAAATAAACATATTTAAAAAAATAGTAAAATTTTTGCATAAAAAAGTTGAAAAAAATAAAGACAGAATTGAAAAATATGGTTATCTTGGATTAGTATTATTTGTAGGAGTACCTCTTCCAGGAACAGGAGCATGGACAGGATGTCTAGTAGCAGCATTACTTGATATGGATAGAAAAAAATCATTTGCATGCGTATTATGTGGAGTGGTAATGGCAAGTGTTATAATGATGATAATTTCTTATGGATTATTAGGAAGAGTAGTATAAATTTACGTAAAACCTGTAAAAATAAAGTATCTATAAAATTATATAGATACTTTTTTGTTATAATAACAATAGGAGATTATATGAAAATAATATTATTATTCATGTTAATTATTTTACCAATTTGTATATTAGGACTTTCTATATACGATATGGATAAAGAAAAAGAATCACTAAAGTTACTAGTAAAACTAATGCTTAGTGGTATTTTGTCATGTTTATTAGTATTAATAATATCACTATTCTTGATAAATATATTTCCAATATTTAATTTGAATGTAGAAAGTATGAATACCGGTCAAATGCTATTATATGCATTTATATGTGTAGCATTAGTAGAAGAGGGATGCAAATTATTATTCTTATATATAACAGCATATAACCACAAAGAAAATAATTATACCTTTGATATGATTGTATACTCGGTATTTGTATCATTAGGATTTGCATTTTTTGAAAATGTATTATATCTTTCAGGTGGAGAATTAATGATAGGTATATCAAGAGCGTTTACAGCAATACCAGCTCATGCAAGCTATGGAGTTTTTATGGGAATCTTCTTATCAAAAGCAAAATGTTATGATGTAAAAGATTTGAATAAAGCAAAAATGTATAAATTACTATCATTAATAGTACCAGTATTAATTCATGGTTTATATGACTTATTTGTATTTAGGAATAAAATATTATTTTTAGGAACTTTTATAATTAGTTTATTCTCTCTAACTCTTATGTTTTTACATAAAAAAAGAAAAGATGACATCAAAATTTCTTTATATACTATAGAATAATAAAACATTGTTGATAAATATATAATTTGCTATAATGTAGTTGGTGATAAAATGAAATCTAAGAATATAAAAAGATTTATCATAATAGCATTAATAGTAGTTGTATATTTTTTTGTATACAAAGAAATAATGGTTATAAAGTATACTCAAAAGCCAGATATAACTGAATATGCAAAAGGTATACTTGAAAAATACAAAGAACCTGATACTATAAAAATAGAAAAATTAGATGCTAAAGATTACATAGAATACAAAACAGTAAAAATAAGAAATGATTTTTCTAAATATGAAAAAATCGAATCTAGTTCAAATTCATTACAATATGTGTTAAATGAAAATGGATCAATGAAAAAAATGTTTTCCATTGGTGAAGCACTTACATATATTGAATTATACACAGAAGGTTACAAAATAAAAAATGAAAACGTAACAAATGAATCAGATTCAAATGAAAAAACAACACTGTATACAAAAGATGAAATGTATAATTATTTAAAAGAAAATGATGTTACTGATGATAATGAGTTATTTAAATTTATAATTAAAAATTTCGATAATAAAAACAATTTATTAACAAGTAACTCTAAAATGAAAGAAAATCTATACACAAAAGAATATATTGTAAACATTATGCCAAGAGTAAAAGCATATCATATTTTATCAGGTGATATTAATGGATTCATGTTTGAACTAATCAATGGTGGATTTGAAGTACACTTTGACAAATATGCAATAGTAACAATTGGGTTAAAAAAAGAAGAAGTAATAGAATTAGTAAGGACTATAAAAATAAATGAAGAAAAATAAAAAAGGAAAATTAGATATCTTATTTGAAGATAAACATGTACTTATTGTAAATAAAAAAGGTGGTCTTCCTACAATAAAAAGTGAAAATTGCAAAGATAATTTGTATTCACAAGTATTTGATTATTTACATAAAAAGAATCAAAGAGTATTTGTAGTACACAGACTAGATAAAGATACAAGTGGAATTGTAGTATTTGCAAAAAGTGAAAAAGTAAAAAATATTTTACAAGATAATTGGGATAATGTTACTAGAAATTATATTGCAGTGGTACACGGGAAAACAAAAGAAAAAGATGTCATTACATCTTACATAAAAGAAACAAAAACATTATTAAGTTATTCAACAAATGACAAATCAGGGAAATTTGCAAAAACAACATATGAAAGAATAATGGAAAATAAAAGTTATACTTTACTGAAAATAAATATTCAAACAGGCAGAAAAAATCAAATAAGACTTCACATGAAAGATAATAAAACACCTATACTAGGTGATAGAAAATATGGGAAAAAAGATGGATATAGAAACATGATGTTACTTGCAAATCAAATTAAGTTTATACATCCAATTACAAAAAAAGAAATAAATATAGATTTAAATATACCTGAAAATTATGTTAAAATATTTAAAGGAGATAAGTATGAAGGAAGAAAAGAATCATAGAATATATATAGTTTTGTCACAAACATATTCAGTACTTGCAAGAACAATTAAAAGTATTACGCATGAAAAATATTCTCACGTAAGTATTTCATTTGATGAAAATTGTGATGAAATGTATTCATTTGGAAGAAAATGGAGATACTTTCCATTCTATGGAATATTTAAAAGAGAAAAATTAGATGAAGGACTATTCCTAAATAAAAATGCTCATATGGCAATATATGAAATACATGTAACAAAAGAACAATTAGAAAATGCTAAAAAGAGAATCAAAGAAATAGAAAAAGAAAATAATGGTTACAATATAGCTGGTTTATTACTTGCTTATTTCAAAATAAAACTTCACAGAAACAAATACTATTGTTCAGAATTTGTCTATGAAGTATTATCGAGCGATGGAGTGGATATCATCGAAAGAGATGATAAAATATTCCAACCAGAAGAATTAATAAATAGAGTAATTGACAGTGTACAAAATAATTTAATATATAAAGGAGAAATTAAGGATTTTTAATTTCTTTTTTTATTAGCTTAGCATGTAAAACAAGTTTTTCATTTTCTCCATAACAAGTAGATAATGTAAGAATTGTATCACCTGTATTTATATTTACATTAAAATTGTAAACAGAACGTTTTAATGATTTATCAATATATTTTTGAAAATCATTTTCATTATTAAAATTTACAGTAATATAATATGGTTCAGTTTTAATGTGGTAAATACTAAAAACTTGCCATAAAGTATTTTGTTTAGGAGTGGAAATTTTAACAATACGGTTATCGATGTTGTTAAACCATTCTTTTTTTAATGTATTTCTAAGAGAACCAAACATAGTTTTATCAATTCTCGCATGTGCATAAATAATATTATTTTTACTTAAATTATTTATATCATTTCTATAATCCAAAAAAATCCATCCTGCATCATTATATTTTTTATCAAAAGAATGATTTAAATAAAATTTATTGTCTTTTGTTTGTACAAAAGGATAGTCAATATTAGTTCCAGGAACATTTATCCATCCAACTATATCACTATTTTGATTAAATAAGTTATCAATATTAACATTCATTAAATTCATCTTTGTGTAATACCAGTAATTACTATCGTCTTTTTCATCATCATTACTTACCAAAATAGTGTTTACCTGATTATCATTAACCACTGAAATATTAACCATATTTTGTAATTCGTTTGATTTTTCGAGAGTTTTTCTATTTTCTTTATCCCATTTAATAATATTTAAAAAACTATTTAAAAATATTATTAAACAAGTTATAAACAATAATATAAAAAATGTATTAATCGTATTTCTTTTCCTCATTGCAAAGTATTATAAACTATAGCATAAAAAAAATAAATACTAAGGAAGAACATTTATAGGAATTTCCTCAGTAATTATTTCTTCTGTAAGAGGTTCAGGATAGTAATAGTCACTTGATACACGAGTAGGTTGAGTCCCTTTTATAAATAAATGTGTTTGTATTTTTGAAGACGGAGTAGTTGAATTTGGTAACTTAGGTGGATTACTTCCAACAACAACCTTTGAAGTTACAATACCACTAGGTCTATCAAATCTTGAATTTTTTTCCATAATATTGTTTACAATTTTCTTTTGAATTTTAGTTCTTTCACTCCAAGCATGAGAAGAAGTATTATATGTTTTCTTTGTTAATTCATCATATCCATACCAAATTGCAACAGAATAGTCAGGACTAAAAGTTACAGTCCAAGCGTCTTGAATTACATTTGTGCTAAGACCCAAACTTTTAAGACGATTTGAGTCATAACTACTAGTTCCAGTTTTAGTAGCTATATCTGTACCACTTACTTTGACACCCGAATTCGTAGCTTTCTTAAGCATATAAGAAATCATATATGCTGTGGTTTCTTTCATAGCTCTTTTTTTATTAAAATTAAATTCTTCAACATTTTCATTTTTACCATCTTTATAAACTATTTTGGTAATACTATGTGGTTCAGTATAAAATCCACCATTACCAAAGGCAGCATAAGCAGCAGCAAGTTCAACTGGAGAAACTCCAGTAAATCCACCAATAGAATGTGCCTCATTAATAAAATAGTTGTTTCCTAAATACTCTGGAGTAATTCCAAGAGAAGTAACAAACTTATTAATTTTAGAATTACTTAAAGATTGAAATGCCTGAAGAGCACATGTATTTCTTGAACGAACTAAACATTGTTCAAGAGTAAGAAAACCTTGATATTTATTATCCACATTTCTCATTGTACCACCATTAGTGTAACTAACTGGTTTATCATAAAATGGAGTATAAGTAGACCAATTTTTATACTCAATTCCAGGCCCATAATCAAAAAGAGGTTTTGCAGTACTACCAGGGTGTCTTGAAATTTGTGTTGCATAATTTAGTGACATTTCACTATTTTTATTACGCCCAGCACCAACCGCAATAATCGCACCAGTATCATTATCTATAATACCAATTCCAACCTGTACTTTATTATCTTTAAATTTATGTGTATTGTAAAAATTATTAATAACATCTTGTTTACTTTTTACCATAGTAGAGTAAATATCCATAGAAACTTCATATGGATTATTACCAGTTCTATCAATAACTTCTTGAACAACAGTATCTATAAATCCTTGATATATATTTACATCATAATTTCTATCAACTAAATAATTTTTTATATCAGTAAGTTTTGCATTATGAGCAATATTTTCAGTTATATATCCGTGTCTAAGCATTAAATCAATTACTTCATTTTTTCTAACATTAGTTTTTTCAGGATTTACATATGGATCATATTCACCAGGAGCTTGAAACATACCAGCTATCATTGCGGCTTCAACCAAATTTAAATCCGAAACATCTTTACCAAAATAAACTTCACTTGCCATTTGAACACCATATGTTCCGCCACCAAGATAAGGTGCATTAACATAAAACTCAATAATTTCTTTTTTGTTATAATCTTTTTCAATTTTGAAAATAGACATATAAATATCAGTAAACTTACGAACTATACCAGTAAATCCATCAGCATCGAAACTTGTATATGTATTCTTTGATATTTGCATAGTTAAGGTAGAAGCACCACCTATATTATTACCAGCTACATAACTTACACTTGCTTTCATAAATCGTGGAATATCAAGTCCATTATGCATAAAAAATCTAGAGTCTTCAGTAGCAATAATAGAATCTATTAAAACTTGTGGTAACTCTTCATAACTAACAATATGCCTTTTTTCACTTCCTATAGTTGTAATTAAATCACCTTTAGAATCATATATATTTGAAGATTCTTTTTTATATAAAAGGTTGCTATCAAATTCAGGAGCAGTATAATATACATAAGTAAAAAAAGACAAAGTAAACACAATTAAAAACAATATCATGAATAATATTATTTTAGTTAAACGTTTTATATTTTTTTTCTCATTTGTAGTCTTCTTCATCTCATCCTCACATTAATTCTATCATATTATTAGTATGTTTATAACTAAATTTTTAATACATTATAAAATTAGTAAATTTACAATGAATTATTTAAATGATATAATTATATGAAAGGGATGATAAGATGTTAAAATGTGTAGTTATTTATAATCCTAATAGTGGTAGATTATCAAGTAGAAATGACATAAAAAAGATTTATCATATATTAGAAAATTATGGTTATGAAACAGAAATTAAATATACAGAATACAAAGGTCATGCAAAAGAAATAACTAAAAGTTTAAAAAATGTAGATCTTCTTATTTGTGCCGGTGGAGATGGAACTTTAAATGAAGTAATATCTGGTAATATTGAAAGAAAAAATAAAATATTATTAGGTCACTTACCACTAGGAAGCGTAAATGATGTAGCACATATGCATGGAATGACAAATAGTACAACAAACAACTTGGTTATGCTATTAAATGGAGTAGAAAAGAATATTGATGTATGTCTTATTAATAATGAAACATTTGTATATGTAGCATGTATGGGTGCATTTGTAGATATATCATATTCAACCCCAAGAAAATTAAAAGAAAAATATGGAAGACTAGCATATATTATTTATGGTATACAACAATTAAGACAAAATCTTCAATTCTATAATGTGAAATATGAAGTAGATGGAGTAGTTCATGAAAAACAATTCTCTTTTATATTTATAACAAATAGTAGTAGAATTGCCGGAGTGGAAAATATATATGATGACGTTAAACTTGATGATAATAAATTTGAAGTACTAATGTGTGATATAAAAAATAAAATGGATATTTTAAAAGCAGTTTACAATTTAAAGAGAAAAGATATTAGCGAAATCAAAAACTTTACATATTTTAAAACAGACAAAATAAAACTAGAATTTGATGAAGTACCACCTTCATGGTGTATTGATGGGGATGAACTTGTACACGATAAAAAAGAGTTTGTTATATCAATAAATAAAGATAATAATATGCTTTTACCAACAAAAAATATAAATAAATTATTTGAAGAAACTGAAACTTTTAATGAAAATTAAAAGTTTTTTATTTTAAAAAGAAAATATTTGATATAATAAAAATAGAGTAGGAGTAAAGAGTATGGAGATGTTTAAAACAATCGTATTACTGATTATAGGTTTTGTAGTACTTGTTAAAAGTGCTGATATTTTTGTAGATGCAGTAAGTTCTATTGCAACAAATATGAAATTATCTAAAATGATGATTGCTTTAACTGTAGCTGCATTCGGAACATGTGCTCCTGAGCTTGCAATATCATTTCAAAGTATAGCAAATGGAACAGGTGATATAGCACTTGCTAATGTACTCGGAAGCAATATTGTAAATATTTTGTTAATCGTAGGACTCGCCGCATGTGTTCATCCAATAAGAGTAAAAAGAGATGTTGTAAAAAAAGAGTTACCAATATTATTATTAGTTACGGCAGCATTTGTAATTTCAATAATATGTCACTATACAGGAGTAACTACAACAAAAGTTATTTTAGATAGAAGAGATGGAATATTATTTCTAGTATGCTTCGTAATGTTTATATTTTATATTGTTCAAGTTATCAGAACAAAACAGGGGATATTTGAACAAGAAAAACCAAAATATGGAATAGTAAAATCAATAATAATAACAATTGTATGTTGTGGATTGATAATACTTTCTAGTGACATTGTAGTTGATAATGCAAAAGTATTAGCAGAAGCACTACATATAAGTACAAAAATAATTACTATGACAGTTGTAGTAATCGGAACATCACTTCCAGAAATGACTATGACGGTTGTAGCAGCTAAAAAAGAGGAATTCGATATTGCACTTGGAAATATAATAGGAACTAATATATTTAATATAGGTGTAGTATTAGGATTACCTTTAGTAATTCACGGAGGATTTTCATCCCTAGCATTCAACTTAGTAGACGTAACAGTTGTATTAATTGCAGCATTTATATTATATATATTTGCTAGAAATGACAAAGTCTTAAGTAAATTTGAAGGTGCAATAATGATGCTAATATTCGTATCATATTATACATACATAATGATTGCATAATGTAGTTTCTTGCATTATCAGTCATTTTTTTTTATAATAAAAAAGGTGATTTATATGAGAAGCAAATATGCAAAACGTGTTCCAATGACAGGAATGCAACAAATAAGTATAGATTTAAAACCAAATAGAAGTGTAAGTGATGTTTATATTAATCATAAAATGGATTTGACGAATTTATGTAAATACATCGAAGAAAAGAAAAAAGATAATCCAGATATAACATATTTCCATGCGTTTTTAGCTGGTCTTGGAAAACTATATTACAACAGACCATATTTAAACAGGTTTGTTGCAAACAGACATATGTACGAACATAAAGATGTTGTAATTTCTTTTGTGGCAAAAATAGCATTTGAAGATGAAGCAGAAGAAATGATGATATTAATTAAAATAGATAAAAAAGATAATATAGATACAATTAGTAAAAAAGTATTAGATAAAGTTAATAATATAAGAAAAAATAAAAAAGATAAAATAGATAAAGCCGGAGCAAATAAAGCAATAGATATACTTGGTAAATTACCAAATATAATAAGAATACCAATAGTAGGTACAT
Source organism: Bacilli bacterium (assembly GCA_045638445.1). Lineage (GTDB taxonomy): Bacteria > Bacillota_I > Bacilli_A > RF39 > UBA660 > CAG-1000. The sequence goes on from JAZUBJ010000082.1 coordinate 19,269, forward strand.
TAAAATGGTGTGATAAAAAAGGTGTACTTCCGCTATCGTTAGTTGAAGATAATTTATATTATAGTAGTATCATTGTTTCAAATCTTGGAAGTATAGGATGTGGAGCAATCTTCCATAATATAACAGATTTTGGTAATGCATCAGCACTTGCAACAATGGGTGTTATAAAAGATGAACAAGTTATTATAGAAGGGAAAAAAGAAATTAGAAAACTTTGCGAGTTTGGGGTTAATCTTGATGAAAGAATTGGTGATGGATTTTATTTCTTGAAATCAATTCAATTATTACAATATATTTTTGATAATCCAAAATTACTAGAAGGAGATGCTAATGAAAAAATCGAAATTGAAAAATAAAAAAGAAACTCCATGGACAAAATTTTATCCAGAAGGAGTAAAACAAAATTTAAAATATAGTGAATCATCAATGGTAGGTTACTTACTAGAAGCAGTAGCAAGATACCCAGAATCAATTGCATATGATTTTTATGGATTCACTTGTACATATAGAGATTTATATGAAAAGATAAGAGAATGTGCAAAATCTTTAAAAACATTAGGAATTGAAAAAGGAGATAGGGTAACAATATGTATGCCAAATACTCCATCAGCTGTAATAATGTTTTATGCAATAAATATGGTAGGAGGAATTGCATCAATGGTGCATCCACTATCAGCAGAAAATGAAATAGAAGAATATTTAAATAATTCTGAAAGTAAAATACTTTTTGTTTTAGATTTATGTTATTCAAAAGTAAGAAATATAATAGATACAACAAAGGTAAAAAAAGTAATTATTACAAGTGTATCAGATGATTTAAAAAATATAAAAAAATTAGTTTATAAATACAATTCACGTGGAAAAGTTCCAACATTAGAATTAAATGATGATGTTATGACATGGAGAGAATTTTTAAACTATGGATATGATTATCAAGGAGAAGTAATTAGTTTACAAAAAGCAGATGATAATGCTGTAATACTTTATAGTGGTGGAACAAGTGGTGCTCCAAAAGGTATATTATTGTCTAACAGAAACTTTAACGCACTTGCACTTCAAGCGCACAAAATGGTAGAAGCAACAGGACAAGGCAAGTCACTTTTAGCAATATTACCAATATTTCATGGATTTGGTCTAGGAGTTTGTATACACACTCCATTGTGCTGTGGAATGAAAGTAATACTTGTACCAGATTTTTCACCAAAGAAATTTATATCACTGATTAAGAAAAATAAACCAAATGCAGTTTGCGCAGTACCATCGCTACTTGAAATGTTTGTAAAAGAGACAAGTATTGGAAAAAAAGATTTAGAATGCTTAGAAGCAGTAATTTCAGGTGGAGACTTTATGTCTGAAAATCTAAAAGAAAGAATAGATGCTTCACTAAAAGAGCATGGGTCAAAAACTGAAGTAAGAGTAGGATATGGACTTACAGAAGCAACTGCCGCAACTTGTTTAACACCAACAAATAGATATAAAAATGGTTCGATTGGAATACCATTCCCAGATACTCTATATAAAATTGTTGCAGTAGGAACACATGAAGAATTAAAACCAAATGAAGATGGTGAAATTTGTATATGTGGTCCAACAGTAATGCAGGGATATATGAATAATGAAAGTGAAACACTTCAAACTTTAAGAGTACACGAAGATGGAAAAACTTGGTTACATACAGGTGACATAGGATACATGGATGAAGATGGATACATTTATTATAGACAAAGACTAAAAAGAATGATTGTATCTAATGGGTATAACTTATACCCATCTCATATGGAAAATGTAATAAACTCACATCCAGATGTATTAACAAGCACAGTAATAGGAATTCCACATCCCCAAAAAATACAAGTTGCAAAAGCATTTATTGTATTAAATGATGGAGTAGAACCATCGAAAGAAACTATGAAAAAAATAAAACAACACTGTGAAATTAATTTAGCAAAATATTCACTACCTGCAGAATATGAATTTAGAGATTCGTTTCCTAAAACATTAGTAGGAAAAGTTGCATATACTAAATTAGAAAAAGAAGAAGCAGAAAAACTAAAAGGCAAGGAGTAATAGATGAAAAAATATGATGTTGTAATAGTAGGTGCTGGACCTGCAGGATTATTTTGTGCATATGAATTGATTGAAAATAATGAAAAATTAAAAATAGCTCTAATTGATAAAGGGAAAAGAGCAGAGACAAGAATGTGTCCAATGAAAGTAAACGGAGGAAAATGTGTAAACTGTCCTACATGCCAAATATTATCAGGATATGGTGGAGCTGGAACTTTTTCTGATGGAAAACTAAATTTCATTCCTAAACTAGGAAAAAGCGATTTATTTAAATATATGAGTCAATCAGAGGCATATGAATTAATTGATGATACAGAAAAAATATTTAATAAATTTAAAATGGACAGTGATGTTTATCCTTCTAATATGGATGAAGCAAATAAAATAAAAAAAGATGTTGCAAAAACTGGAGCAAGACTATTAGTTATTAAACAAAAACACTTAGGTAGCGATAAATTACCAACTTATATAAAAGAATTCACTGACTATCTAGAAAATAAAGGTGTAGATATTTATGAAAACTCAAATGTTTTAGATATCATAAGTAAAGATAAAGAAAATCATGAAATCGTAATTGAAAATAAAGAATCTTTACAAGCAAAAAAAGTAGTAGTAGCACCAGGAAGAACAGGCGCTAAATGGGTACAAGAACTAGCAGATAAATATAATATTCTATATACAAGTCAAAGTATTGAAATTGGAGTAAGAGTAGAAGTTAGAAAAGAAATACTTGAAGATATCACAAATGTAATATATGATCCAACAATATTTATTAAAACAGATACATATACTGATGAAATAAGAACATTTTGTACTAATCCGGGAGGATTTGTGGCAAAAGAAAATTATTATGGATTTATTTGTGTAAATGGACACTCATTAAAAGATATAAAATCAAATAACTCAAACTTTGCATTTATAAGTAAAGTGGGATTAACAGAACCAGTAACTAATACAAGATTATATGGAGAAAGTATAGCAAGAATAGCAAATACTTTAGGAGATGGAAAACCAATTATTCAATCATTAAGAGATCTAAAAAAAGGAAGAAGAAGTGATTGGAAAAGAATTAATAAAGGATTTATCGAACCAACACTAAAAGATTGTGTTGCAGGAGATTTATCATTGATATTGCCACATAGAATAATTACAAATATATTAGAAGGGCTTGAAAAACTAGATAAAATTATTCCGGGTGTAAATAATGATGAAACATTATTATATGGTCCAGAAATAAAATTCTTCTCAAATGAAATAAATACAAATAATCAATTTAAATTAGAAGATTATGATATATATTTTGTAGGAGATGGAGCAGGAAAAGCAGGAAATATTGTTACTGCTGCAGCAACAGGATTAGTGGCAGCAAGAGATATCCTAAATAAATAAAAAAGAAAACTCATTTCAAAATGAGTTTTTTATTTTTCTAAATAATATACATAAAACGTATTTATCTCATCACTAACTTTTCTAAAATTTAATCTTTCAAAAACATTTATTTCAAATTCAGATAAAGCTACACAAATAAGATATTTAATTCTAAAACCTTTTGATGACAACGTCCTAATATAATTTTCAATCTCTCTAGCAACTAAATCAACGGTTTTATTATTTTGATAGTTATTTTGAATAGTAATACTATTAATATTAACATAATTTTTAAACAAGAATTTTTTTCTAATAATATCTTCTTCCTTTATATCAATAAATTCATTTGTATTTTTAAATTTATTATATGTTTTTTTATTAATATAAACAAAATTTATATATCCAATTAAATTGTCTTCATCCATGATTGATATATAATCTATATTTTCATTTTTTATCATTTTAAGATTTAAATTTTTATTCCTAATAAATTCCGGATTAAAACTTCCATAATCAAGTTTAAATAATTTTTTAATTTGAGCATCATCTAAATACAATCCTCTTGAAAAACTAATTTTATGTGAACGATTGCATGCAACTTTGTATTTAACAAGAACCACAGTGTTTGAAAGAATTAAAAATATTTCAGCAGCAAGTGTACCATAGCTAGCATAGAAAATATCATAAATTAACCATAATGTGTAAGTTAATATTCCAAGAACAACAACTTTTTTATTTTTCTTAGTAAGTGCATATGAATCACAAATAGAAGCAAGAACAGAAAATAATGAAATTATATTTTCAAAACTAAAAATAGAAATGATAATATAAAATGGAATACATATATAAAATACTTTCATTGGATCTTTAACTTTTGTATATAAATAATCTCTAAATATTTCAAAGATAACAACTATTAGGCCAGAAAATGCACCAAGTAAGCCATAATTTATAGCAAAAAATACACAAGATAATAATTGCAAATAAATAATCTTATTATTTCCATTTCTCCAATAACTATATAATAAAAATGCCCATGCTAGAGCACCAGATAATTGTGCTAATACAAATTCCATAATTTACCTCTATAATAATTTTAACATATCATAATTTTTTTTGAAATAAATAATTGTTAATAAAACAATAAATATGTTATACTTAACTTATAAAAATAGGGAAGGAGTGATAAAGTGACAAGAGTAAAAAATTATGTTGATACAACAGAATTTACTAAAAAAGAATTGTTAGACATTGCGAATCTAAGTAGATTAATAAAAAAACATATTAAAGCTGGATACCATTTAGATGTATTACATCAAAAAACACTTGGTATGATTTTTGAACAAAAATCTACAAGAACAAGAGTTTCATTCGAAACTGCAATGACTCAATTAGGAGGACATGCACAATATTTAGCACCTGGACAAATTCAATTAGGAGAACATGAATCATTATATGATACAGCAAAAGTTCTTGGAAGATTAACTGATATTTTAATGGCAAGAGTTATTAAACATGAAAGTGTAGAAGTGCTTGCAAAAAATGCAGGAGTTCCAGTAATCAATGGTATGAGTGATTATAATCATCCCACTCAAGAAATGGGAGATTTAATTACAATATTTGAACATATGCCTAAAGGAAAAACAATCAAAGATGTAAAAGTTGTATTTATGGGAGATTGTACTCAAGTTTGTGCATCATTAATGATGATAATTACAAAAATGGGAGGATATTTTGTTCACTGTGGACCAAAAGATTTCCAATTAAGAGGCGATTATCTAAAAATTGCTGAAGAAAATTGTAAATTATCAGGTGGAAGTTATTTAATAACTGATGACCCAGATGTAGCACTAAAAGATGCTGACTTTGTTTACGGAGATGTTTGGTATGGACTTTATGAAGCAGAAATGCCAAAAGAAGAAAGAATGAGAATATTCTATCCAAAATATCAAGTAAATATGGAAGCAATTAAAAAATGCGCACCTACAGTTAAATACATGCACTGCTTACCAGCTACAAGAGGAGAAGAAGTTACTGATGAAGTTATGGATTCAGAATATTCTATAGTATTTGATCAAGCTGAAAACAGATTAACTGCAATGCGTGGTTTATTAGTTTATTTCATGGATAAAATGGAAGAAACAAAAGAAATTTGTGAAAATGATTTAGGGAGAAATTAAAAATGGCAAAAAAACAAAAAAAGTTTAAGTTGTTTGATGCTGTATTATCTACTATTTGTATTACTTTAGTAGTTGAATCTGTAGCACCAACAGCTGCCATCGGAAACAGCCAATATTTTTGGTGGCTATTATTAATTATTGGTTTTTGCGTTCCTTATGGAATGATTACTGCCGAACTTGGAACTACATATCCAAGTGAAGGTGGATTATATGACTGGGTAAAAAATGCCTTTGGAAAAAAATGGGCAGGAAGAGTTGCCTGGAACTATTGGGTAAATTTCCCATTATGGATTGCATCATTAGCAGTTGCTATTACAGATGTAGTTGCTGGAATATTTGAAGTAGAATTATCATTAATTGCACTTTTAATTATTCAATTAGCATATACATGGATAGTATGTTTCTTAGGAAATCTAAGAGTTAGTGATACAAAAACTTTAGTAAATATTGGTACAGTATTTAAAGTTGCTTTAACATTAGGATTAGGTGCTTTAGGTATTTATGCATTTTTTAAAACAGGACAAAGTGCTAACCCAATTCAATCAGCTGCTGATTTATTCCCAACTGCTGATTTAGCGGGTATATCATTTGTATCAATTATTATATTTAACTTCTTAGGATTTGAAGTAGTAGGTTCATTTGTTGAAGATATGGAAAATCCTAAAAAAGATATTCCAAAAGCTTTAGTAATCGGAGGATTATTAATGGCATTCTTCTATATCTTACCTGCAACTGGTATTAATGTTGCTATGAGCGTAGAAGATGCAGAAGTAGCAGGAGTTACTGATAGTTTTGCAATTTTATTAGCAAACCTAGGTGTAGGTGCTGGAACTATTAGAGCTATTGTAATTGTTGTAGGTTTAATGTTTATTTATACAATGATAGCAAATATTACATCATGGTCATTCGGAGTTAACTCAGTTGCTAAATATGCTGCTGATGACGGAAGTATGCCAGCAATATTTAAGAAAACTAACAAAGAAGGTGTACCAAACTGGGCATCATACATGAATGGAATCGTAGCAAGTATAATCATCATAGGTGGATTAATTGTTGGTAGTATGTCTGAAACAGCTGCTAGTAATTTCGAATTATTCTTCTGTCTTAGCTGGATTACATTATTAGTAAGTTATATTCCATTATTCTTAGCATTCTTAAAATTAAGAAAACAAGATCCAAAAATTGAAAGACCTTATAAAGTACCTGGTGGAAAAGTATTCCTTAACATTTGTACTTGGGTACCATTTACATTCTTAATGTTAGGTATTATATTTACATTATTTGGTGATTTTACAAGTGCATATATAAATGATAACATTGCTTTAATTGTTGGAGTTGCTATATCTCTAGTAATTCAAGAAATTTTAGTTGCTAGAATAAAAAAATAGAATTACATAAAGAATAGAAAGAGGTGAAAAAGTGAAGAGAATAAAGGACTCTTATCCAAAAAAAGACGGATTTAGAATGCCAGCCGAATTTGATGAACAAGATGGCGTATATATGTTATGGCCACAAAGAACTGATAACTGGCGTAATGGAGCAAAACCAGCTCAAGAGGAATTTGTTAATGTTGCAAGCACAATTGGTAAATATGAAAAAATTACTATGTTAGTAAATCATAGTCAATATCAAAATGCTAGAAATATGTTACCTGATTATGTAAGAGTATTAGAACTTTCTAATAACGATTCATGGGCAAGAGATACTGGAGCAACATTTGTTGTTAACAGAAAAGGTGAAATGAGAGCTATTGATTGGGGATTCAATGCATATGGTGGATTCTATGATGGAATTTATTTCCCATGGGATTTAGATGAATGCATTGGACAAAAAATGGCTGAACTTGAATGGGTAGATTATTATCAAATTAGAGATTTTGTATGTGAAGGTGGTTCATTCCACGTTGATGGTGAAGGAACTGCAATGGTAACAGAAGAAACAATCTTATCAAAAGGTAGAAATCCTCATTTAAGAAAATCACAAATTGAAAAAATATTTAAAAAATATTTAAATGTTGACAAAGTATTATGGTTACCAAAAGGACTATATAATGATGTAGACACTAATGGACATATTGATAACATTTGTAATTTTGTTAAACCAGGAGTAGTAGTACTAGCTTGGTCTGATGATAAAAATGATCCACAATATGCAATTAGTAGAGAAGACTTAGCATATTTAGAAAGCGTAACAGATGCTAAAGGTCGTAAATTAGAAGTACATAAATTATACTGTCCATCACCACAATATATCACTGCTGAAGAAAGTGGTGGAATTGATTACGTAGAAGGAACTCTTCCACGTAATGAAGGTGATAGAATGGCAGCATCATATGTTAATTATTTAACAGGAAATGGATTTGTAGCGTTACCAGTATTTAATGATCCTATGGATCAAAAAGCAATTGAAACACTACAAAAATTATATCCTGATAGAGTAATTGAACCAATTTATGCAAGAGAAATCTTACTTGGTGGTGGAAATATTCACTGTATTACACAACAAGTTCCTAAACATAAATAGTAAATAGAAAAGGGAAATAAAATTCCCTTTTTTTATTTACTTAAAAATTTATACTTGGTAAAATAAAATAAGTTTTATTCTTTAAAAACTAATTATAATATGTTAAAATATTAACTAGATAAGAGAGGTATATGCCGTGGGAAAGATAATATCATTAGTAAATCAAAAAGGTGGAGTTGGAAAAACAACAACAAGTATAAATTTATCTTCGTCATTAGGACATTTAGGGAAAAAAGTATTACTAATTGACTTAGATCCACAAAGTAATAGTACAACAGGATTAGGTGTTAATAGAGTAAAAATAAAGAAGAGTATATATAATGTAATAATGGGTGATTGCGAAATAAGAGATGCAATTATAAAAACCCCATTTAAAAATTTAAGTATAATTCCAGCTATGATAGATTTAGCAGGAGTTGATATAGAATTAATACAAATAAGTGTACAAGATAAAGAGTTTGTAATAACTGAACAATTAAAAAAACAATTAGAAATCATAAAAGATAGATATGATTATATAATTATAGATTGTCCACCAAACTTAGGTATATTAACAACAAATGCACTAGCAGCATCAGATTCAGTATTAATTCCAATTCAATGTGAGTATTATAGTTTAGAAGGAGTTAATCAATTACTTCAAACTGTACTTAGAATACAACAAAGAGTAAATCCAAATCTAAGTATAGAAGGAGTACTTCTAACAATGTTAGATGGAAGAACATTACTTGGATTAGAAGTAGTTGAAGATGTAAGAAAATTCTTTAACGAAAAAGTATTTAGTACAATAATACCAAGACTTGTAAAATTAGTAGAAGCTCCATCACATGGAAAACCAATAATTGAATATGACCCAAAAAGCAAAGGTGCACTTGCATATTTAAATTTAGCCAAAGAGGTGATTGAAAGAAATGGAAACAAATAAAAGAAAAGCATTAGGAAAAGGTTTAGAACAACTATTCAGTAATGAATCTCTATATGTTGAACCAACTACATTTATCGAACCAACAAAAAAACTAGAAGAAATTGTAGAAATGACACCAAAAGAAGATATAGTTGAAGTAAATGTAAGTGAACTTAGAAGTAATCCATATCAACCAAGACAAACCTTTGACCAAGAAAAATTAGTAGAATTATCAAACTCAATAAAAGAGTTTGGTGTGTTAGAACCAATTATAATTAAAAAAAGTATAAAAGGTTACGAAATTGTAGCTGGTGAAAGAAGAAAAAAAGCATGTGAACTTGTAGGAATCGAAAAAATACCAGCAATAATAAAAGATTTTACAGATGAAGAAATGATGCAAATTGCTCTTCTAGAAAATATACAAAGAGAAAATCTAACAGCAATAGAAGAAGCAGAAGCAATAGCTAACTTATTAAGTGTATTAAATATAACTCAAGAAGAGTTAGGAAAAAGAATTGGCAAAAGTAGAAGCTATATAACAAATTTATTAGGACTTCTAAAACTACCAGAAGTTGTAAAAGTTGATATATTAAATGGATTTATATCAATGGGACATGCAAAAATACTAAGTAAATTAGAAGATGAAGAATTAATAAAAGATTTAGCTAAAAAAATAAAAGAAGACCATTTATCTGTTAGAGAACTTGAAAATATAGTTGCAAATCCTGATTACAAAAGAAAAAATCCAATTGTAAAGATTAAAGATGAAAGCAAATATGGATTTGTTGAAGAAACTATGACAGATAGAATTGGAAATAGAGTAAAAATAAAAAATAAAAAAATCATTATACCTTTCAATAGCGAAAAAGATTTAGAAAGAATTTTAGAAATACTACAAATAGAAGTGAAAGTAGACTAAAATGAATAAAGAGTATAAATTAGGAAGTAAGGTTATAATGAAAAAGCAACATCCATGTGGAAATAATCTATGGGAAATAACAAGAGTGGGTGTTGATATAAAAATTAAATGTTTAGCATGTAATAGAAGTATTATGATGGATAGAATTGAATTTGACAAAAAGCTAAAGAAAGTAGAGGAATACTAATGCTAAAAAAGAAAAAAAGATATAGTCCCATAGTAACATTTATATTTTTAACATTTTTTACAATTATATTAAGTGGTATATTAAGTTTATTAAATGTACAAACCGAATATTCAACAGTTAATTTAGCAACTAATGAATTAGTTAATAATGTAATTGAAGTTAATAACTTGTTAAGTGTAGAAGGAATAAAACATATTATTTCAACAGCAACAAGTGGATTTGTAAAGTTTACACCATTAGCAACACTTATCATCATATTGATAGGAATAGGTGTACTTGAAAAATCAGGCTTTTTGAAAACAGCTTGTACACTGATTACAAAAAATTCAAAAAAGAATACATTAACATTTATGCTAATATTCTTTAGTTTATTATTTTCAATAGTAGGAGACATAGGATTTGTCGTAATGTTGCCGATAGGTGCACTTCTATTTAAATATGGAAGAAGAAATCCACTTGGTGGAATCATTGCATCATTCGCAGGTTTATCATTTGGTACAGGAATTAATATATTTATGTCATCAACTGATAGTAGTTTATTATCACTAACAACATTAGCAGCGAAAACAATAGATCCTAAGTATTCAATCGGAATATTTTATTCACTATTTATTATGATTGTAATGATATTACTTATTTCATTTATATTTACAAATATAACTGAGAAAAAAATTATGCCAAGATTACCAAGAGTGGAGCATGATGAAGAAGAAGTTGTTATAACAAACAAAGAACTTAGAGGCTTAATTATTGGATTAGGAGTTGGATTTATTTATATACTAATTATTGCTTATATGATAATTCCAGGACTTCCATTATCTGGTGGATTACTTGATAATAACGCAACGTACTATATAGATAAACTTTTTGGTGCTGATTCATTATTTAATCAAGGATTTATTTTTATAATAACAATTTTATTTGTATGCATAGGTTTTGGATACGGATTTATGGCTAAAACAATAAAGAATACAAAGGATGTAACAGAAAGTTTAGCATATTCATTAGATGGAATAGGAAGTATACTTGTATTAATTTTCTTTGCATCATTATTTATAAATGTGTTTGAACAAAGTAATATTGGAAATGTTACAACAGCATTTTTATCGGGAATAATAGAGAATTTGCAATTTACTGGAATATGGCTTATAATACTTGTCGTTTTAGTAATTGCACTAGCAAATTTATTATGTCCGAATCCAATTATTAAATGGACAATATTATCTTCAACAATAGTACCACTATTGATGAATGCAAGTATTAGTCCTGAATTTGGACAAGTAATGTTTAGTGCAGCAGATAGTTTAACAAATGGTATAACACCGTTGTTTACATATTTTGTTGTATATCTAGCATTCTTAGATAAATATAATAAAAATGAAATGATTACTACAATAGGAAGTATAAAATACATGATACCATATCAAGTATATATAACTATAGTTTGGTTAGTTGTATTAATTGCATGGTATATGATAGGAATACCAATAGGAATTGGTTCATTACCGGGGGTTATTTATGGCGCTTAAAGCAGGAATTATAGGATTACCAAATGTAGGTAAAAGTACATTGTTTAATGCAATAACAAAGAAAAATATATTAGCTGCAAATTATCCATTTGCAACAATAGATCCAAATGTTGGAATTGTAACAGTTCCAGATAAAAGACTTGAAACATTAAATGATATGTTTATGCCAGAAAGTCTAGTTGCAACTCAATATGAGTTTATTGATATTGCAGGACTTGTAAAAGGTGCATCAACAGGAGAAGGTTTAGGAAATAAATTCTTAGCAAATATAAGAGAAGTAGATGCGATAGTACAAGTAGTTAGATGTTTTGAAAATAAAGATATTATTCATGTTGAAGGTGGAATTGATCCAACTCGAGATATTGAAATAATTAACTATGAATTAATACTAAGTGACTTAGAAATAGTAGAAAATAGATTACAAAAAATTGAAAAGAAAGCAACTACAACTAATGATAAAGATGGTCTTTACGAAGTTGCTCTTCTAAAGAAAACTATTGAATACTTAAGACAAGGAACTATGCTAAGATTAGTTGATTTCGATGAAAAAGAAACAAAATTATTAAAAACATATAATTTAATAACAAATAAACCATTTATATATTTAGCAAACGTTAGTGAAGATGAGTTGTTAAATGATGGAAATGATTATGTAAATAAAGTTAGAGAAATTGCATCAAGAGAAAAATCATCTGTTGTAATGATGTGTGCTAAAATTGAAAGTGAATTATCTGAATTAGATGAAGAAAGCAAAAAAGAATTCTTGGCAGATTTAGGAATTCAAAATAGTGGTCTTGATCAATTAATTCATATTACATATCACATATTGGGACTTAAAACATTCTTTACAGTAGGACCAGATGAAGTAAGAGCTTGGACTTTTAAAGATGGAATGAAAGCACCAGAATGTGCAGGCATTATTCATACAGATTTTCAAAGAGGATTTATTAAAGCAGAAGTAATGAGTTATGATGATTTAGTAAATTATGGAAGTGAATTAAAAGTAAAAGAAGCAGGTAAAGCAAGACTTGAAGGTAAAGAATATATAATGCAAGATGGAGATATTTGTTATTTTAGATTTAATGTAACTAAATAGAGTAGAAATACTCTATTTTTTTGCATAAAAAAACTTCCATAAAGGAAGTTTATAAATTATTTTATTTCGATTGATTTTTTTGTTTCTTTCTTTTCTTCTTTAGGAAAAGTGATTTCTAAAACACCATTATTAAATTTGGCATCAATTTTATTTTCGTCAATATTTCCAACGCTAAATTGTCTTTTGAAAGAACCACTAACTCTTTCTTTTCTGAAATAGTTTTTTCCTTCATCAACAATCTCGTCATTCTTAGATGCTTCAATAGTTAAAACACCTTCTTCAACATCGATATTGATATCTTTCTTATCAAATCCCGGAGCATCCATTTCAATGTGAACAATACCATCTTTCTCATAAATGTCACATTTCATGAAATCCATTTTAGGCATTCTATGCATAGGTGCGAAATCATCAAATAAATCATCTAAATAAAAATTTCCTGGTAATAAACTCATTATTATCATCTCCTTCTAATTTAATTATACTTAAAAATTAGCACTTGTCAATAGAGAGTGCTAATTATTTGGAATTAATTTACAATAATATTATATGTAATAATGTAAATAATATTACTAGGAGGTAATAAAAATGGAAATGCCAAATGTTATAACACCAAAAGAATTACTATATTTAGAAGATATGATGAATTGGAATTTTGTAATGAATAAAAAAATATCATCATACATAGAATGTAGTGAAAGCGATGAAGTAAAGGAATTGTTAATAAAAATAAGAAAAATGCATAAAAAACAATTTAAAGATTTATTAAATGCAATAGAATAGGAGGAATTATGAATTGTTGTTTAACAGAAGAAGATATTTTAAATGATATCTTATTATCAGAAAAAACTATATCAAATAATTATAGTGTAGCTTTAAGTGAAATGAGTAATGATAAACTATATAAAAAAGTTATGAATATATTTATGGATACAAAAGATATAGCAAGAGAAATATATATTTTCATGTATAATAATGGAATGTATGACATATGCAGTGAAGATGATACAAAAATAAATGAGTCATGCATGAAATATGAAGATAAAAAATCAGAACTATGTTAAGCACTATTAAAAAATAGTGCTTTTTTCTTAAAAGCATTTGACAAAATCATAATAATGAACTACTATATAATTTGATAAGGAGTACAAATGAAAAAAGATAAGAAATTTTTACTTGAATTAGAAGAACGTTTAAATAGCATCAATAAAAAGAAAAGAGATGTTATTGTTTTAAAATATCGTGAAA
>JAZUBJ010000083.1:0-1504 GCA_045638445.1 Bacilli bacterium
TATGAATATAAAGTAAACGAAGGAATATATAAAACAATTAAAGATAATAAAAAATTAACTCAACAAATAAATAATAAAAATATAAATATTGTAAAAGAATTTCAAAATAGAATATATTATTTAGATGGGGACAATTTTTACATCTATACTCCATACAATGGTAATTATCAAGTTTTTTATAATTATGAACAAACATTCAATGACAAAAATACTGTATTTGTATATATAGATAACTAAATTTAAAAAATTTCATATAATACACTAGGTGATTAAATGTTAGAATATGAAAATATTATAGAAAATAATTTCTATGATACATATAAAATTAATAAAGGAGATTCGTTATACAAAATATCAAAGAAATTTAATGTAAATACAAATCTTCTAGCAGAATTAAATGGTTTAGATATAGATGATTATATATATCCAGAACAAGTGATATTAATTCCAAAATCTAATGTAAGTTATTATATAACAAAAGAAGGGGATACTTTAAAAACAGTAAGTGAAACATTTAAAGTAGGTGAAGAAAAACTAATTAATCAAAATAATACTATTTATCTTCAAAAAGAACAAATGATATTTTATAAAAGAGACTAAAAACAACCTAGTCTTTTTTATTTTATCATGTTATAATTTATATAATAGGAGTTGGTTAAGTTGATTGTAAGAAAGCCGTATGCATTTTTGATAAAGAACTTTAGAATTATTCATGCAATTCTTTTCTTCTTACTATTATTCGTATGTGTTAAAACATATGATATATATGATTTCTTTTCATCATATGCAAGCACGGGCGCATTTTCAAGAATGGAAAATCTAACATCACAATACATAGATTATTTAACATTTGGAACTATACTTGTTTCTGGCTTAATAACAGTATTAATAGCAAGTATACTAAAAATGAAAAATAAAGGAGTCAATTCATATATAGGAATTCTTCTTGACGAAATTGTATCATTCTTATTTTTTATTTTTATGTTTTTACAATTTAGAGAACTAGAAATGACAAATATGAATGTAGAGACAGTTAAAAATATGCAAGATATATCTTTAATTGCTTTAGTGGTTCAAGTAGTATTTGTCTTTATTGTTTTAAGTAGAGCTTTAGGTTTTAATATAAAACAATTTGATTTTAAAAGAGACTTAGAAGAATTAGATATTGACGAAAGTGATAATGAAGAAGTAGAACTTATAATAGGAAATAACAATTATAAGTATGCAAGATTTGCAAGAAAAACACTAAGATTAACAAAATACTTTATACTTGAAAATAAAATGTTTGTTATAGGAAGTGTTTCACTAGTAGCATTAGTAATATCATTTGTTGTTTTTACAAAAATAAGTGTATATAATGTAACATATTCACAAGGACAACAATTAACTGCAAATTCATTGTTATATACAGTAAATAAAAGCTATCAAACAAAAACTAATATGAAGTCACAAATAATAACAAAAGATAAAACATATGTGCTAGTTGAAGTTCATTTAAAAAATA
>JAZUBJ010000084.1:0-11571 GCA_045638445.1 Bacilli bacterium
TCAAGAAGACTTCTTTGCAGCTTGATTAATTCTTCATCACTCATCATCATTTCAGGAGTAATAGTACCATAAAGATTAATGATATAACTGTGTTTTTGATAATAGTCATATTTCTTAAGTTTCATATAATACATCTTATGATAATATGATTCACTGGTTTCTTCTTCATAATGAAATTGATCATTAAATGATTTCATAACACAATCATTAAACCATAAATCTATATTGTTTTCTAAACACTTCTCAATAGATATTCTATTTAATCCTATAGAAATTAAATTGTTAATAACAGCTTGTCTAAATATCTCTTCTAAATGTAGAGTTTCATATTCTTCTTCCCAAATAAACTTTTTAAAATATAATAAATAATTCTTTATAACATGTTGCTCATAATTGTCTCTTAAAATATGAAAATTCTTATTATTTTTAACAAAATCATAAATTTTAGAATAAGGTATGTCTTTATTAAGTCTCAATAAAACCTTAGTAATAAACTCTTCATCTCTTAAATGACAAATAATATTACTCTTATGAATGTTATTAATATCTGAAATATTGTTTTTTTCAAATATTCTTTCTATTGTAACAAATAATCTATCTTCCATATCCCTTCGACCTCAAGTGTATTTTATATTTTTTTCTTCTATTTGTAAAGTATTTATTGTTTAATGTTGTTTTTTATAATATAATAAATGCATTTAGGAGGCTTATAATGAACGATTTAGAAAAAACTATAATACATTTAGACTTAAATATAAGCGATTATAGTAATAAAGAAATAACAACAATTAATGAAAAGGAAAACGTGTCTAAAGAAAGAAAAAAAGCACAAGTAAAACTAGATAGATACGCTAGTAAAGTAAAAAGATTAAATGAAGAATTAGATAGATTAAGAGTGAAAAAAATATCAACTTTAACTGTACCAACAGTTGCACTTGCAGGTTTATCACTTGCAGCAGTATTTTCATCTCCATTTTCACTTATAGCAGCATCTACAATTATAGGTGGAACATGTGGATATAGATTCGCAAGCGATATAGTAAAATACAAAATGTTAAATGAAAAAGATAACTTATTTTTAGAAAGAGTATTCCCATCAATAGAGGGAAAAACTATTGAACTTGAAAACGCTACTCTAAAAATGGAAAATTATAAATCACAAACAGATAGATTAACAGAAGAAGAAAAAAGACTAACTGAAGAATCAATAGAATTAAAATCAGGGTTAGAAAAATTAAAAGAAACAAGAGAATCAATGATAGATTTACATTTTAAAAAATTAAGACGTGAATATCTTCCATACTACACAGATTTAGAAGAAATCTTAAACAGAACAATAGTAGATCCTAAAAAATTCTATGCAAGTGTATGCAGTGAACTTACAAATGAAGAAAGAAAAGATATTGTATTAAATATACAAGATAAATCATGTGAAAATTGTCAAAATCATACATGTAGAAAAACACAAGAAGAAAAAGATAATATGACAGAATGCCAAGCATGGTATAACGAAGAAAAGATTGGTATGAGTAAAGTATTGAGAAGATAGTTACTTTTACTAATCTTTTTTAATGTTAATTTAATATTATTGATATAATCTTAAAGAGGGAGATAGTATGAGAATATTAATTGTAGAAGATGAATTTAATTTAGCAGATGTAATATTAAATAGGTTGAAAATGGAAAAATATAACGTCGATATTTCAACGGATGGAGAAGAAGGATTATATAATGCATTAACAGGAATATATGATTTAATAATATTAGATGTAATGCTTCCAAAGAAAAATGGATATGAAATATTAAAAGAAATAAAGAAAGAAAAAATAGAATCTAAAATAATAATGTTAACTGCTAAAACTGATATAGAAAGTAAACTAGATTGTTTTGATATTGGCATAAATGACTATATAACAAAACCATTTCATATAGAAGAGTTAGTAGCAAGAGTTAACATACAATTAAGAAAAACTGATATACAAAGCGATGAAATAATCTATAACGATTTAACACTAAATACAAGAACAGCTGTATTAAGTTGTAATAATGAAAGTATAGAAATTATGAAAAAAGAGTTTTTATTACTTGAATACTTTATGAGAAATCCAGAACAAATTATTTCAAAAGACACACTATACGACAAAATATGGGGATTTGATAACACAGTTGAATCTAACAGTATAGAGGCATACGTATCATTTATAAGAAAAAAATTAAAAGTAATAGGATCTAAAACAAATATAAAAGCATCAAGAGGACTTGGATACAAACTAGAGGTACAAGATGAATAAATTAAAAAGTAAAACATTTTTACTAATTTGGACATTAATAAATATTTTTTCATTTTCAATAATATTCGCATTTAACTATCAAGTATATGAAAGAGAACAACATTTCTTAAATGAAAACTTTGAAAAAATAATGAGTTTTCAAACCAGATTTGATAAAAATAATAGATTGCCATTTTTTGTTGATTCACAAGCTTATGTAGTATATTTTGAAAATAATGAAATAAGTAAGATAGTAAGTTATACGCCTAATGGATTAACTCAAAATGAAATCAAAGAGTTAGCAGAAGAATTTAAAGAAAAAAAACCAAATAATAATTTATATTTTGATGATTACGTGTATTCAACTTCATCAAATAAAATAGTAATAATTGATAATGCAACAGCAAAAAAAGTTTTGATTGTATATTTAAGACTTTCAATATTATTATTTTTATTTATAGAAATATTAAGTATATATATATCAAAAAAATTAACAAATTGGTTAGTCAAACCAGTTGTTGAAACATTTGATAAACAAAAGCAATTTATATATGATATTTCACATGAATTAAAAACACCATTATCAGTCATAACAGCAAACGCTGAAATGATAAAATTAGATAAAGAAAATGAAAAATGGGTAAACAACATAAAAGATGAATCAAATAGAATGAACAAATTAGTAATAAGTTTATTAGATTTACTAATGAGTAACAACATGAATGAAAAGGAAAAATTTACAAAAATAAATATATCAAAATGTATAGAAACAAGTATACTAACATTTGAAAGTTTAATATATGAAAATGATTTATACTTAAATTACAGTATTGATGAAAATATAAATTTTTATTGCAATCCAGAAAGAATAAAACAATTAATTGGAATTCTATTAGATAATGCAATTAAACACGGGAAAAAGAAGTCAAAAATAACAGTTAATTTAAAAAATGAAAAAGATAGTATAGTTTTATCAGTAAGAAATAGAGGTTCTGCTATTCCAAAAGAAGAAAGAGAAAAAATATTTGAGAGATTTTATAGAATAGATAAATCCAGAAATAGAAATGAAAATAGATATGGTTTAGGGCTTGCAATCGCTAAAAATATAACAGAAATTCATAATGGAAAAATAAGTGTTAATTGTGCAAGTGGTTATACAACATTTACAGTAACATTAAAAAAATAAATAATTTAATCTTTATTTAATAAATCTATAATATAATTCAAATATGTGATAAAATTATATATACTACGAAAGGTAGAAAAAATATTTTATTAGAAAAGAGATGCTACAGATGAAGAAAAAATATGAAATAACAGAAGCGAAATATGAAGAGAATAATAAATACAAAAATAATAATAAAACAAATAATATTTATGATAAGTTATTCATAGGAATACTCGTATTTGTAATATTAGTTTTACTTATATTATTAGTATTAAGTTTTATCGCAGATAAGAAATTATTTGATAATAAGTCAAATGATAACAGTGATGTTGAAATAAAATATAGTGAAGTAGTTACAGATGTTAAAACAGGTATTTATATTACAGATGTATCAGATGTAGTAGAAAATGTAATGCCAAGTATTGTTTCAATAACAAGTAAAACATTAGTACAAAGTAACTCATACTTTCCATTCTTTGCACCTCAAGAATACGAATCAGTTGGAGCAGGAAGTGGAATTATTATTAATAAAACAAATAGCGAGTTATTAATATTAACAAATTATCATGTTGTTGAAAATACAAAAGAAATAGTTGTATCATTTATTGATGAAACAAATGTTAATGCAACAATTAAAGGATATTCAGAAAGAAAAGATGTAGCTGTTATAAGTGTTAAATTGAATGAAATTGAAAAAGATACTATTGATAAAATAAGAATAGCAACACTTGGAAGCAGTGATGAATTAAAAGTAGGAAATGGAATTATAGCTATAGGAAATGCATTAGGTTACGGACAAAGTGTAACAGTTGGAGTAGTAAGTGCATTAAATAGAGAAGTACAAACAGATAGTTATTCAAATAAAATGATTCAATTAGATGCAGCTATAAATGGTGGAAATAGTGGAGGAGCACTATTGAATAGCAAAGGTGAAGTAGTGGGAGTAAACTCAGCAAAATACTCATCAAGCGGAAGTGGTGCAAGTGTTGAAGGAATGGGATTTGCAATTCCAATGAGTGATATTACAGAATTAGTAGAATCATTATCAAAAGGAGAAGAAGCCCCATCAGGTGCAACATTAGGTATAAGTGGATACATGATAGATGAAGATTATTCAAAAGCATATAATATGCCACAAGGATTTTATATTTCATCAATCGAAACAGGAAGTGGAGCAGATAAGTCATCACTTGAAATTGGAAATATAATAACTAAAATTGACAATGTAGAAGTAAATGATTTTAATGATTTAAGTAATTATTTATACGAAAAGAAAAAAGGAGATAAAGTTACATTAGTAGTAAAATATATAAGTGGTAGAGCATACAAAGAGAAAAAAATAGAAGTAACATTATCGTAATGTATACATATATAAATTATTTAAGGAGGTGGTTAGTATAGTTCAAAAAGAAGAAAGTTAAATATAAAAAATTCTAAGTATAGTTTATTGCCATTATTATATATATACATATATTTAATTTTCTATTTATTTTAGCGTTTTTTAAACAAAGAAATTCAACCCTATAAATAAAAGTTTATAGGGTTTTTTATAATTTAAAAGTATGGTATACTAATTTTAGAATAGCAAAGACTGGTGGTGATAAAAATGAACAGAAAAGCAAATATAAGTATGATTCTAGGGATTGTTGGATTAGTATTCTTTCTTTTTGCATATGGTATAGTTTCTTTTATAATATTATTTGCCTTAGGTGTAGCTGCAATTATATATAGTGCAATTGCTAAAAAGGAAATGGAGCACACAAAAAATAAAGGAAAAGGAAAAGGTAAAGGTCAAGCAACTGCAGGATTAGTAATGGGAATTATTATTGTAGTACTTACTCTATTTGCACTACTTGGATATATCATGATTACTAATGTTGATGTATCAAGTACTATTTATTGTCCAAAAGAAATGGGAATGGTAAATAATTGTGTTAAAAAAGACGAAAAAACTGCAACATGTGAATTAATGGGTGTAGGAGAAATTCCTTGTTATCTAGAAGTTCTAGATGATTCACAAATGAAAAAAATAGAGGAGTAAAAATGGAAAAAGAGCATAAAAATGAGGTTGTAACCACTAAAAAAGAAAGAATGAATATATTTGTATTTTCGTTCCTAATGCTTTTAGCATTTGTATTTACATTTTTTATGGTACACGGTTTTATAAGTAATTTTATTTATAATAATATTAATGATAATATGTTCTCAATTGATATTATTTTTGAAGCAATTTTAGCAGTACTTGCATTCATAGTAATGTTGTTTTGGAAGAACTCATATGTATTTTCACAAAAGAAAGAAAAGTTTATTTCATCACTAAGATATGGATGGTTTTATCTTATTTTTGGTGGAATGATAGGGTTAATATTCTTTGTAGCTTCACTAAATAATATTGCAGGAATAATAAATGTAGGTTTATTTTGTTTTCTAATAGGAATATACGAAGAATTCCTATGTAGAGGATGGTTATTAAATGAATTTTTAGAAAGATATGGAGATACTAAAAAAGGTGTATGGACAAGTATAATCGCATCAGGTGTAATTTTTGGATTAATACACTTTATAAATATCTCATCAGGTGGTCTTGCAAATACATTTGTTCAAGTATTTAGTGCAAGTGCAACAGGTATTATATTTGGTTTAATATATTACAAAACTAAAAATATATGGACAGTAGTATTTCTACATGGTTTTTGGGATTTTTGTCTATTTTTAATGGATTTAATGCCATTAACAGAAGTATCTTTAAATAGTGGAAATATAACAGGTTTAAGTGTAGTATTTGCAATACTAATAGCAGCGTCTGAATTAATAATGTTGATTCCATTTATTAAAGATGTAGATGCAAAAGTTGAAAATTCAAAAATATTTAAATATTCAATGCTAGCAGGAGCCACATTTTTGGTTGTAATGTTTGCAAATGGTTTTGCTAACATGGAAGAAGTTGAAACACAAGAAATTCATAACCTAGCAATAAAAGAATATTCAATAACAACTGATAATTATGAAACATATGATATAAATCATACTGAAGAAACAATGCAAGTTCCTTTTGATAATGAAGATTCTGAAGATTTATATGTTCCAGAAATAGAAACCATAAAATATTCATTCTCATTATATAAAACAGATACACTATTAACATTAAAAAATAATACAACAAACGAAAGTGTAAATATTGAATATAATGACTTATATGATTATGCAATATATGAAATGAAGGACTACTATATAATTGCATTAGTAAACGCAGATCCAAATGGTAACTATGAATTAAAATATACAAAATTGAATAAAGAAGAATTAAGTAATGACGAAGAATATTTAACAAATGCAAATGATTCTATGAAATCACTTTTATTAGGTGAACCAGGTGAAATTTGTAAGTTATATGACAAAGAAAATGATTTAGAATACGTAGCTGTAAAAGGTACAGATTATGGATATTTTGTATTACTTGAAGATGATAAAATAGCACTATTAAATAGAGATAAAGAGGAATAAAATCCTCTTTTTTTTATTGTTTTAATATGATAAGATAACATGTATGAGAAGTTATTTTATAGGAAGTATAAAAAAAATAATATTTGAAAGTAACACCGGTCCATATAAAGTTGGAATTTTTAAAGTGAAAGAAACAAATGATAACGAACTATCAGATTATGTGGATAAAATAATAGGATTTACGGGAAATTTCGCAGAAATAAACTATGAAACAGATTATATACTTTACGGTAATATGGTAAATCATCCTAAATATGGTTGGCAATATAATGTAGATACATATGAAATAAAAGTACCAAGTGATAGTGAAAGCTTAATAATGTATTTAAGTAGTGGTATTTTTAAAGGAATCGGAGAAAAAACAGCAAAAAGAATTGTTGATGAATTTGGAAGTGAAACAATAGATATTTTAAAAAATGATGTAGACAGAGTCGCAGCCGTAAAAGGAATGACACTAAAGAAAGCAGAACTTATAAGAGATAAAATATTAAGCAGCGAAATGAATCAAGAATTAATAGTAAAACTTAACACATATGGATTTACTATTAAAGAATCTATATCTCTTGTTAATATATATGGATTAGATATATTAAACATAGTAAATGATGATATTTATGAATTAATAAATGAAGTATCATTTGATAAATTAGATTTCATATTTTTAAATATTCATGATGAAATGCATGAGTATAGAATAAAAGCATTGATTAAACATTGTATTTATACCTTTTGTTTTGAAACAGGAGATACAATTGTATCAAGAGAAGAAATATTCTTAAGAATGAAAAAGAAATTTAATTCAAATTTTAATAGTGATACTTATTTAATATATTTAAACAAACTAATTGAAAGTAGTGAAATTGTAGTAATAGATGAATTTATAACTTTATTCGAATTTTACGATACAGAAAAAAATATAATTACAAATATAAATAGAATAAATAATATAGGTGAATCTCTTAATGATGAAAAGATAGAAGAAGAAATAAAAAAATATGAAAAAAAGAATTCTATTAAATTTGGAAAAGAACAAAAAGAAGCAATTAAAGGTGCAATAAAAAATAATTTTTACATAATTACTGGTGGACCAGGAACAGGTAAAACTACAATAATAAAAGCAATTGTAAGTCTACTTGAAAGTGTATCTAAAATATCAAAATCCCAAATAGCACTTTTAGCACCAACAGGAAGAAGCGCAAAAAGAATGATGACAAGCGTAGGAGTAAGTGCATATACGATTCATAAATTTTTAAAATGGAATAAAGAAAATGGTACATTTCAAATGGATGAATATAATAAAGTTGATGAAAGAGTAATAATTGTAGATGAAGCAAGTATGATAGATATATTCTTATTTAATTCATTATTAAAAGCATTAAAAATGAATGTAAAACTACTTTTAATTGGAGATGAAAATCAACTTCCAAGTATAGGACCAGGAGATGTTTTACACGACTTACTTCATAAGGATTATTTAAAAAGTAAATGTTTAAAAACAATTTACAGAGTAAAAGATGGAAGTTATATAACATATTTAGCAAGTGACATTAGAGATAAAAAATATTTTGAAACAATAGAAAACAAAGATGATTTCACATTTATAGAAGCAGATGATAATGAAATAGTAGCTTATTTAAAAGAAATATGCCAAAGAGTAAAATCTAAAAATATGTCTATTGATAATTTTCAAATATTAATACCAATGTATAAAGGATATAATGGAATAGATAATATTAACAATATTCTTGCTGATATATTTAATGAAAATGAAAATAAATATCAATTTGGAGATAAATTTTATAGAATTAATGACAAAGTAATACAACTTGTAAATGATGTAGAAAACAATGTATTTAATGGTGACATTGGATATATAAAAAATATAGGATATATAAATGAAAAAATATTTATTACTATAGATTTTAATGGACAAGAAGTAACTTATACAAATGGTGATACAGATAAATTTTCATTAGCATATGCAATAAGTATTCATAAATCACAAGGAAGTGAATATGAAAACGTTGTCGTAATTTTAGCAAAAAGTTTCGGAAGAATGTTTTACAATAAATTAATATATACAGCAGTAACAAGAGCAAAAACATCACTAATTTTTTTAGGAAGTTTAGATTCATTTAACAAATCAATTCAAACTCTATATGCAGAATCTAGAAATACATGTTTAAAACATGTATAAATAATAAAAAAATATACACACTAATAATGAGGTGTATATATGAAAAATAATAAATGTTGTTGCTTAATAACAGGAATTGCATTAATAATGTTATATATGAAATATGAAAGTGAAATATATAATTTTATGAAAAAAATGACATATAAAATTAATATGTAAAAAGAACCTCGTTTAAAATGAGGTTTTAATTTGTACATTTTTTATTCTTTTATTAACAAAAATGTGGTATTATTAAACTAGGAGAAGATAGATATGGAAGAAAAAACTGATAAAAGTAGAAAGATAAATGTTAAAAAAGTTAATCAAATGATTAGCATAGGAAATAAGATATTAAAAATACTATTTATTTTGTTTATATTCTTATTAGTATATGTTACTACAATGATTGTAATTGAATGGAATATTATTTCATTATTCAAAACATTATTTTCAATTATATTACCATTATTTATAGGTTGGTTTATAGCATGGCTATTAAATCCATTTGTTAAAAAACTTATGAAAAAAGGAATAGGTAAAGGATTAAGTGTAACAATTGTTTATACAATATTGATACTATTTATATTGATAGTAGGTTGGTTTACATTAGCATCCCTTGGTAATCAAATGTCAGAACTAATATCATCAATTCCAAAAATAGGTAATTATTTAACAACATGGATAGATAATTTCTTTGTAAAAATGTCAAATTTAAGTTTGCATAATTTAGATAGTATGAAGCTAGCCTTTATGAATAAAATAGAAAGTTATATATTAGGACTTCAAACAAATCTCCCAAATATTGCAATGAACGTTGTAACAACAATATTTAGTGGAGTAGGACAAATCGCAATGTCATTCTTGTTAGCATTTTATATATCATATGATTTTGACAAAGTAGCAAAATCATTTAAAAATCTATTCCCTAAAAAAGCAAAAGGTGAAGTAGAATATTTACTTGATAAATTAAATGAAAGTTTGTATGCATTTGTAAGTGGAACATTATGGTTATCAATATTACTATTTATAGTTAGTATAATTGGTTTCTCAATAATAGGATTAAATGCAAGTGTAGTTGTATCATTTGTCTGTGTAATTACAAACTTAATACCATACATTGGGCCATATATGGGAGCAGCAATTGCAGGAGTTTTAGGATTTGTACAAGGACCAATTGTAGGTATATTAACACTAGTATTTATACTAGTTGTACAAATGATTGAAGGAAATGTACTTCATCCAATTGTAATGAGTAAAAAAATGAATCTTAGTCCAATAACAATAATTATTTCCCTATTAATATTTGAATACTTTTTTGGTATAATAGGTATGATAATAGCAACACCAGCTGTAGCTATAATAAAAATAATATATGTATTCTTAGATGAAAAATATGATTTATTTGGATTCATGGATGAAGAAGATTAGGAGTGTTAAAGAATGAAAAGGGTTTTTAAAGAATTTGATAAATCACTATATTCAATAGATATAATGCTTTATTCAATAATGTCATTTATGGGATTTTTCCTATTAAATTCAGAGATATCTGCAGAAGTAGAAATATATCAATATACAATTTCATATTTCTTTATATTTGCATTTTTCTCAATATTAGCATACTTCTTAAATAGAAGAAAAGGTGATTATGAATTTTTGTACTTTGGGCTAATTAATATATGTGTATCAGCATTCATAATGTTTAATAAAACAAATACAGATATATATTATATAATCGGAAATTCAATTATATTTTTTATATTAACATATTCATTAAATAAAGTTATTAGTTGCTATAAATTAATAAAAAGCAAAAGTATAAATTACTTACCAAAAACAGCTATTACAATATTAATTGTAATATTATCAATTATTCTATTAGTTGAATTAAAATGGAAAATGGATGTTGCTTATATGATTTTCGGTTATTATTTCTTAGGATTTGGTTTATTAAGCTTAATAGAAGTTTTATTAATAATTTTATTTAACGGAAAAACATTTAGAAAAGAATTAATAGATGCACTAAATTATGATGAAGTTAAAGTACCAGAAAAAAAAGTAAAACCAAAAGCAATGAAAAAAGTAAATTCAAAAAGAATTAAACCAAAAACACAAGAAGAATTAGAACCAAAGAAAAAGAAAAGAAAAAGAAAGAAAAAAACAAATAAAGAAGATAATGAATAAATTATCTTCTTTTTATATACGAAAATAAAATATATGATATAATGAAAAAAAAGATAGAGAGTGATAATATGAATATTGATAATTTAACAGAAGAACAAATTAAATTTTTAGAAAGACAAAAACTAATGAAAAAATTTACTCCAACAGGATTACATCCAGATAGAGTAACATATGATAGTATGGATGAAAGCCAAATAGAATCGCTAGAAGCTCAAAGAAATAGATATGAACCTCTTCCAACAGGATTACATCCAGATAGAGTAACATATGAC
>JAZUBJ010000085.1:0-12719 GCA_045638445.1 Bacilli bacterium
ACAATTAAAAAATGATATGTATAAAGTTAAAACAATAATGAGAAGTATCAAAAAAAATACATTATCGTTAAGAATGAATGTATTAAATTTATTACTTGATACAAATGAAGATATTGATTTTAAATCAACAAAAGAATACAAAAATGTAGAAACAATTAAAGTAGAAAAAATAAGTGATTTTAAAAGAAATAAAGTTGTAACAAGCTTCTTTCCAAAAGTAAAAGATAATATTTTAAATGATAAGATGGATCCAATTGATTTCTTTAAATTAACAGATGATATGAATCAAAAAACAATAAAAAATGAAAAGAAGTTAGCTAAAATATTTAGTCAAAAGAAACCAGTTGTAACATATGTTTTAATCGTACTAAATGTAATGATATTTTTATTATCACAAATATATCCTAAACTAGTAGGTATGTTTGGAAATAATTATATGTTTATCCAAAGTAAACAAATATATAGATTGATAACATCTATGTTCTTACACGGTGGAATTATGCACTTGTTATTTAATATGTATGCACTATATATATTAGGTTCGCAAGTAGAAAGATATTATGGAAAAAGAAGGTTCTTACTTATTTATTTTCTAAGTGGACTTATGGGAAGTTTATTCTCATGTGTATTTATGAAAACAAATGTATTTGGAGTCTCTATTGGAGCAAGTGGAGCAATATTTGGACTAATGGGAAGTATCGCATATTTCACATATTATTATAGAGCAACACTACAAGGAGTTCTAAGAGAACAAATAATGCCCGTTATAGTATTAAACTTACTACTTGGAATGATGATTCAAAGTATAGATTTATTTGCCCATATCGGTGGTTTAATCGGAGGACTATTAATATCAATGGCAATCGGAATAGGTGATAAAGGAAGAAAATCAGATCAAATCAACGGAATTATCGTATTTATACTAATGATTATATATATGTTCTATATGACAATGATTAAATAACATGAAAGGATATAAATTATTAGACATTGGTCTTATTAATGAGTATGGATTTAAATATGAAATTAATAAGATATATACACTAGAAGGAGAATTAAAATGGAATCATAATGGATTCCATTTTTGTACACATATAGAAGATACACTAAGATATAGAGATAAAGAAAAAGAAACATTTGTAATCGTAGAAGTAGAATCATTAGGCAATCTAGTTGATGGAAGTAATGTAGAAAATGATTATTATGGATATGAAACAGGATATGCAACTGATAAATTTAAAATAATAAAAATTGTTTCAAGAGAAGAATTAATAGATATAGTATTAAAATCAAATAACATAAACAGAATAACAAGGATGATATACAGTATTCCTCTATCAGAAGAAGAAATAACAAAAATAAAAGAAATGTACTCAAATAAAGAATTAATCAATCAATACATTGATTATTACCAATATGATAAAAAAGATGCATTTAGTTTAAAAAAAAGATAAATTGAACAATATTTTATGATTAATTATATTAATGCAGGTATAAATGAAAATAAAAAAATATAAAAGCGAAATAAAATTCGCAACAATATGTTCTATTTTGCTAAATCTTTTTGTATATATTGGAATTATATTTTCTTAAGAAAAAAATGCAATGGTTTATATTAATATATATATTCAACAATATCTATAATAAATTTAACACTATAAAAGAACTTTCAATTATGAAAGTTCTTTTTTTATTACATCTTTCTATAAAGACCAATTGCTTTTCCAAGAATCGTAACATTATTTAATATGATAGGTTCTAAAAAATCATTTTCAGGTTGAAGTCTTATATGATCTTTTTCCTTATAAAATCTTTTTAATGTAACCTCATTTTCATCAGTATAAGCAACAACTATTTCACCATTGTTACATGTTTTTTGTCTTCTAACAATAACGATATCATTATCTAAAATACCAGCGTTTACCATACTATCTCCATTAACTTCTAATGTGAATATTTCAGCATCATTAGGAACTAAATTAGACGGAATACTCATATATTCATCAGGATGCTCGATTGCTTCAATAGGATTACCAGCTGCAACTTTACCAAGTAATGGAACCTCAATAACACTTTCGTTTTTTATGATATATTCATTAGGTACATTTAAATCAATTGTTCTAAATTTATTTTCATCTTGACTTATATATCCCTTTTTAGTCAAATTTTTTAAATGAACAAACATCGTAGCAGTACTACTTAAATTACATAACTTACATAATTCTCGAATAGTAGGAGCATATCCCTTACTAGCAATAAATTTTTTAATTTCTGTTAAAATTTGTTCTTGTTTAGTAGTTAATTTTTCCATAATTAATCCCACCTCTTAGCCATATAATATCACACAAACAAATGGTTGTAAATCATATTTTATATGAAAATCAAATAAAAATATCATAATTTATAATTTTATGTTATAATTAATTGAAAAGGAAGTGGAGTGAAACATGAAAAAAATGTTAACTGGTCTTCAACCAACAGGAATAATTACATTTGGTAATTACATTGGGTCAATAAAAAAGATGGTTGAAAACCAAGAAAAGTATGATTCATATATTTTCGTAGCTGATATGCACGCTATTACAATACAACAAGATCCAAAACAACTAAAGAAAAATATTAGAGATTTAATAGCTATATATCTTGCATGCGGAATAGACCCAACAAAAAATAAAATTTATATTCAATCTGAAAATGAATATCATGCTAATGTTTCATGGATCCTTGAATGTAATACATATTATGGCGAGTTATCAAGAATGACTCAGTTTAAAGATAAAAGTTTAAAACATCAAAATTTCTCAAGTGGTCTTTTAACGTATCCAGTTTTAATGGCAGCAGATATCTTAATTTATGATGCAGACTATGTACCAGTTGGAAAAGATCAAAAACAACATCTTGAACTTGCACGAGATATCGCAGAGAGATTCAATAAAAAATATGGGGAAACATTTAAAATACCGGAACCAATTATTTCATTTGATGGAAACGACATTTTAATAAAGGATTTACAAAATCCTCTTGTTAAAATGAGTAAAAGTGCAGAAAATAAAAAAGGTGTTATCCTACTACTTGATGATGTGGAATTAACAAGAAAGAAAATAATGAGTGCAACAACCGATAGCGAAATGAGAGTAGTTTACGATGTTGAAAATAAGCCTGGTATTTCAAACTTAATGAATATTTATAGAAGCGTTACAGGAAAAACATTTGAAGAAATAGAAAAAGAATTTGAAGGAAAAAATTACGGAGAATTTAAAAGGTGTATCGCAGATGAAGTATGTTCTGTAATAAAGAAAATACAAGATAGATATAATGAATTATTAAATAGCGATGAAATTGATAAAATACTTGATGAAGGAAAAGAATTTACAAGAAAAATTGCAAAAGAAAAATATGAATTAATGAAAGATAGAGTAGGACTATCTCGTTAATTCTTTTTTTTTACGATTTATTGTGATAAAATCAAATTAGATAGGAGAAAATTAAAATGGATTTAAGAGATATTAAAGAATTTTTTAGAGATTTTTTAGGATACATAATAACATTTGCAGTAATTATATTTATATTTACTTTTGTAGTAGCATTTCATCCAATAGCAGGAAATTCAATGGTTCCAACATTAGAAGAGGGAAATGTAACAGTAGTAAATAAGTTCTATAAACACTTCTTTGATTTTAAAAGAAATCATATTGTTATTGTAAAAAAATCAAGTAAAACATACATAAAAAGAATAGTAGGGTTACCAGGAGAAAATATATATTTTTCAAATAATACTTTATATATAAACAACAAAGGATATAAAGAAGAATTTTTAGCTGATGATGTTACAACAAACGATTTTAAATTAACAGATTATTGTGGTGAAGAACTATGTAAAGGTGGAAAAATTCCAGAAGATTATTACTTTGTATTAGGTGATAATAGAAATGATTCAAAAGACAGTAGAAGTGTTAGTTTTGGGTTAGTTCATAAAGATGAAATCGAAGGTTTAGTAATGTTTAGAATATGGCCAATAAAAGATGTAGGAAGAATATAAAATTTCTCATCTTTTTTATTGAAAAAAAGCACAAAATCGATTATAATATAATCAAGATAAACAATTAAAAATAAACTAAAAGGGAGGGATTGTATGAGTTTTAAAAAAGCTATTTTTATTGTATGTCCAATAATAATAGTAATGTTGTTAGTTATATTTATAGGAAAAAAAGAAGAAAAGAAATATGTTGATATTGAATTTATTGACGGGTTTAATAATTCTATTGTGAGATTACAAAGGGTGCAATATGGAAAGTCATTAACTTTACCAGAAAATCCAAAACATGATGATTATGTATTTGTCGGATGGTTTAAAGATAATGAGAAAAAAGAAGAAATAAAAGAAGATGAAAATGTTAAAGAAAACTTAAGATTAATTGCTCATTATGAAGTAGATAAAAATAACAATGGAATTGTAGATACACAAGATAAACAATACAAAGTAACATTTGTAGATAATGTTACACAAGATGTATTAGATACACAAGTTGTACTAGCATTAACAAATGCAAAAGCTCCATCAGTACCAAACCATGATGGATATGTATTTCTAGGATGGAACAAAGGTTATACAGATGTTAAAAATGACATAATAGTAACTACAAACTTCAAACAAGAAATTAAAGATGAAGAAAATAATAAAGAACAAGAAGCAATTTTTATTGTAACGTTTATAGATGGAGATACAGGAAATGTATTTGGAATACAAAATGTTCAAGAAGGAATGAGCGCATCATTACCTGAAGCACCAAAACATGAAAACAGAGTTTTTAAAGGATGGACTGGGGAATATAGAAATATAACATCTAATAAAACAATAACTGCAGAATACACAAATGATATAAATAATGATGGTATTGCAGATAATACACAAGTATTAGAGGGTTAACGTAGGAAGAGGTAATAAACATGAGTAAAGAAGACAAAAAAGAAATGAAAGAAATGGAACAAGATTTTCTAGATGAAAAACCAAAAAAGAAAGAAGAAAAAAAGAAACCAGGAATTGTATCAAGAATATTTGATATAGTACTTTGGTTAGTCCTATTAGGATGGATTGGAATATGTATATTTGATTTCTATAATGTATCAAACGATAAAGAAGCAAAATTTTGTATCAAAAAGGAAACAATTGAATATGATGATGGAACTATCTCATCATGTACAGGATTAGGATATAAAGCATATTACTATAATAGAAAAAGTTACTCAGGAAAAGAGTTTGGTCCATTCTGGATTAAACCAAAATCAGAGTAAAATAAAGTAGTAAAGGAGAATGATTATGGAAGGGAAAAAGAAATACGCAATATTATTAGTTTTATTATTATTAGGATTTAGTGTTATTTCATTCGCAGGTGGGAACGAAGAAGAAGACACAGGTCTTGCAAATGATGAATATAAAACTAATATACAAAAAGCAGAAGAGATTGTTGAAGAAGTAGAAAATAATCCTACTGAAGAAATAATTGAAGAAGCACTTGAAGTAATAGAAGAAGTTGAAGATGAAGTTGAAAGAGAACAATTAGTAGAAAGAGTGGAAAATACAAGACCTGGAATTAATCCAGCACTTCAAATTACTGAAGTAGAAAATATGGTAACTGATGCTTCATCAAAAGAAGATATAACAGATGCAAAAAATCATTTTGATGATAATAAAGTAGCAGCATCAACAGATGAATTAGAAGAAGGGAATTTAAAAGATAATTTAAATGACAGAATAAATCATCTAGAACAAGTTTTTGGAGATCAAACACCACCAAAAATCGAAGGAATAGAAGATGATGCGACAACAAAAGAAAATGTAACACTTACTATAACAGATGATTTAAAAATAGTTAAAACAGCAAAATTAAATGGAGAAGAAATTGAATTCCCAGAGTTATTTGAAGAAGAAGGAGTCTATACAATAAAAGTAATAGACGAAGCTCAAAATGAGAATGAAATAACATTCACTATAGATAAAACAAAACCAGTTGTAGAAGGGTTGCAAAGCGGAAAACATTATGAAGAATTTACAATCAATGTAACAGATGATTCAGAGTTTACAATTGAAGTTGAAAAAAATCATAAAGATACAACTGAATATGAAAATAATTCAAAATTTACAGAAGAAGGAACATATAAAATAACTGTAACAGACAAAGCTGGTAATCAAACAGTTATATGGACTGCAATAGATAAAACAGAACCAGAAATTGTTTTCCCAGAAGATAAAGAATTAACTAATACATGTACAAAAGTTGTAGTTACAGATAAGTTCTTAAATGAAGTTAAAATAAATGATGACGTTTATACAAGAAATGATTTTAAATCTGACTCAAATAATGAAAACTTTACATTTGAAAAAGAGTTATGCGATGCAAATGTATATGAAATAACAGCTAAAGATAAAATAGGATTAGAAGTAAGTAGAACACTTACAATAGATACTAAAGAAGCAACAATTAATTATTCATCACTAAGAGTAGATGGAAATCCAGTAGAATACAAAGAAGATAAAAATAATTATTATTATTTAACAAACGGAGATGTTTTAGAATATGCAATTGCATTTAATGAAATGTTGAAAAATCCTCCAGTAGTTAAAATCAATGGAAAAGAAACTCCGTTAAAATTAAAATTAAATCCAAAAGAAACATACAGAGATGAGAAAAGAATCTATGTATATGAAGGAAAAATAGAATTAACAAAAGACTTAAATATTGAACCAGGAGTATTAAATATTACATTAGAAAATGTATATGACTTAGCTGGAAATGAAACAACTGATGAAAAAACAATTAATCAAACACCAACAACAAATCATAGAATAGTTGTATATGATCCAGTTGCTCCAAAAGCTAAATATGTAGCAATCATATCAAAAGGAGAAGGAAAAGATTACAAATACATTAAAAATGGAGAAACAGTAAGATTCCTAGTAGCATTTGATAAAGAAATAATAATTCCAGAAAAGAAAGAAGATAGAACATTTGTATTAAATATAAATGGAGCAACAGTTAAATTCCAAAGAAGTCAAGGAGCAGGATATGAGTATATAGCAGAATATACAATTCCAAAAACTGAAGAAAACTTACCAGAAGGAAATTTAACATTTGAAATTTTAGGATATAAGGATTTTACTGGTAATACAGGTGAACCATTAACAATTGCAAAACATGGTACATATGATAAAGTAATATATGATAGAACACCAGTAACTATAAATGGAATAGACAAAG
The DNA here is from genome assembly GCA_045638445.1 of Bacilli bacterium. Lineage (GTDB taxonomy): Bacteria > Bacillota_I > Bacilli_A > RF39 > UBA660 > CAG-1000. The sequence continues at coordinate 7,257 of JAZUBJ010000085.1, forward strand.
AAACATATACTTATGGAAAAGATACAGTTATTCCTACAACAACTGATACTGATGTAAAAGAAGTAAATTTAACAAAAAATGATGAAGTTGTAGAAAATTATGAATTAGGAAAAGAAATTATCGGAGCAGGAAAATATATATTAACTGTAAAAGATAAAGCAAATCATATAACAACAAAAGAATTTACTATCGAAAAACAACAAATAGAATTCGAATTAAATATTGATTCAAAAATTGAATTAGATGGAAAAGAAAAAACTGCAAATATAAAAGTATTAAATGTAAAAAATGAATCTGATTATGAAATAGATGAAAGATATTATATTAAAAGAGAAGATGGAACTTTTTACGGACCAAGAAAAAATAAATTCGCACAAGAATATGGAGAATATAAAGTAAAAGTAACTATCAAATCAAAAAATGAAAACTATTCTGATTCAATTACAAAAGAATTATTATTTAGCATAGTAGACACAAAAGAACCAACACTTGAAATAACATGGAAGGAAGAGAATAATACAACATATGTTAGAGGAAATGATTTAAATAGATTAATTTATCTTGTTAAAAAAGATGGAAAAACAATTCATGAAGTAGATAGTGAAACATGTAATTGTGGAAATTATTTTTCAATTACATGGTTAGCTCAAACTTATGGTGATGGTGAATATACAGTTGAAGTAATGGATATTGCTGGAAATAAAACAAGTAAAACAGCAAATATTGATACAAAAAAACCAGAAGTAATAGATATTAAAAAAGAATTAATTTCTAACGAAAATGTAAAAGTAACTTTAACATTTAGTGAAAATATGAAATCAGTTGATGGATGGACAAAAGTTACAGATACACAATATACAAAATCATTTAGTAAAACAGATGAAAAAGTAGTAGTTACATTTAAAGACTTAGTATCACTTGAAAATACATATGAATTTACTGTTGATGCTAAGTCTCCAGTAATTACACCAAGTTATAAGGAAAAAACTATTGAAGAAGATTCAGTAAAAGAATTTACAGATTTTCCAACATTTAATATAGAAGATTCTTCAAAAGTAGAAGAAACAATTACAAATGGAAAAGTAAACCCAAGCAAAGTTGGCGAATATGTATTAACTTATAGATTTACAGATGAAACAGGAAATTATACTGAATTAGATGTAACTATAAAAGTAGTTGATACTAATCCACCAAAGGTAGATGGTATTACAGATGGTGAATTTTATAATACAAAAGACACACATGCAATTCCAAATGTTAGTGATAAAAATTTAAAATCAGTTAAATTAATTAAACATAGCCCAGTATTTGGAGATGTAGATGTAACAAAAGTACTTTATAAAAACGGAAAAGAAATTAAAGAATATGGAAGTTATACTTTAATCGTTCAAGATAAATATAACAAACCTGTTGAAATAGATTTTGTTGTAGATAGTATTTCACCACAAGTATTATTACTAGACAAAATTGAATATATTCAAGGAAATATAATTCCAATTAAACCAGTAATTGTAGAAGAATACATAGATGAAATAATTGTTAAAAAGAATGGTAGAGTAATTGAATACAAATTAAATGAACAATTAAGTGAAAATGCAAACTATGAAATAACAGTTATTGATAAAGCAAAAAATAGTACAACAGTAAAATTCACAATTGATAGTGAAGATCCAAAAGTATTTAATCCAATCGGATCATACAAAGAATTTGACATAAATGTAATTGATAAAAATTATGATAAAGAAAATATTATAGTACTAAAAAAAGATAAAGATATTGAAGGACTACATGGTATAAAAGTTCCATATTATAAAAAATATAATTTAAAAGGAACTAAGTTAACAGAAGAAGGAGAATACATTATTGTAGTATATGATAAAGCATATAATGTAGGAATTACAAAGGTAATAATTGATTTATCAAAACCAACATTTAATATTGAAAATGAAAAATCATATTATGAAGTAACACCACAAGTAAATGATAAAAGTGTAGTTGTTCCAATGCTTTTAAAAGATGGAATGCCAAAGACTGATTACAAACTTGGAGATAAATTAACTGAAGAAGGAACATATACACTAAGTGTTACAGATGTGGCTGGAAATTATGCATCAGTTAAATTCTATATTGATAGAACAGCTCCTACTATTGATACAACAGCAATAACTAAAAAAGTTGGTGCAATTTCAAATAATGAACCATTAAATGTGGTAGCAAAAGCTATAGATAATATTGATGGAACATATAATATTGAACCACTAAAAATAGAACATAGTAAAAAAGGTGTTCTAGATAAAGTTTATACAACACCAGAATATATTGGGGTATACACATTAACATTCCAAGCAACAGATAAAGCAGGAAATAAAAGTGAAATTGCAACAGTAGAAATCAATGTTGTAGAAGCAGCTTATAGTATCGTTATGGAAAATAAAACTATGGAATACATCGGAGAAAATATTGAACCATCAGCAACATTAAAAAGAGAAGATGGACAAACAGTAGAAGGAAAAATCAAATTTAAAATAGAAAAAAATGGTAAAAATGTACAAAATATTAAAGATGTAGGTACATATGTAATTACAGCATCATCTAACGAATACAAAAATATTGAAGATATAACTGTAACATATAGAGTTGAACAAGCAAAATTAAAAGTAGAATTTTATGAACTACAAAAAGGTGATGAAATAAATATTGATATATTTGGAAATATAAAAAATACTATAAAAGATAAATTAGTATTTAAAAATGGTGATGGTAAAGAAGTTAAAGGTGTAGAAAGTACAACAGTTTTATATAAAATGACTGAAGGTATTTACATACCATATCCAAAAGTGAAAAAAGGAAAATACATTTATTCAGTTAGTGCAAAAAATGAAAATTATGTAATTGAAAATGTAGGAAATATTAATACATTGCCAATACCAAATACAGTAGTTTCTCATGAATATAACTTTTAATATATAAATAATGTAAAGAAGAGTAAAAAACAAACGTTTATTCTTCTTTTTTTTGCAAAAAAGGTAGATTTTTTTAGAAAAAAGTAATATAATAAGTGACAAATTTAAATGTCCAGTTTAAATTTAGGGAGGAGTATATATGAATAATAACAACAAAAAGAGATTATTTATCGCTGCAATATTTCTATTATTACTATTTTTGTTAATGACATTTGCTGGTGGAAATACAGAAGTAGCAGTTGTAGAATTTATTGATGGATTTGATGATTCAGTGATAGATACTCAACAAGTTGAAATCGGTGAAGATGCAAAAGTTCCAGAAGATCCAAAACATAAAAATTTTGTATTTGCTGGATGGTACTTATTTAGCGACCATGATGTAAAAGTAACTGATTTTACAAATATTGAAGAAGACTTAAAAGTTATTGCATTATATGCCGGTGATAGAAATAACAACGGTATTGATGACGATAAAGATGAAGTGTATACAGTAACTTTTATTGACGGATTCAATGACAGTGTTATTAAAACAGAAGATGTGTTAGTAGGAATGGATGCACAAGCACCAGAAGCACCAACACACAGAGGGTATACTTTTATTGGTTGGGATAAAGGATATACTAACATTACTGTAGATACAGAAGTAACAGCTGAATATAACAGAAATGAAGTTCAAGTTACAACTTATACAGTAACATTTATTGATGGTGAAACAAATGAAGTTATCACTACTCAAAACGTAAGAGAAGGTAATACTGCAACATTACCAACTCCACCTGTACATGAAAATAGAGTATTTGTAAGTTGGGAAGGAGAATATACAAATGTAAATTCTAACCGTACAATTACTGCAACATATACAGATGATAAAAATAACAATGGTATCGAAGATGAAACTGAAGCACATTATGATATTACATATGTAGATTATAATGATGAAATATTAGAAGTAATTGAAGATGTATTAGTGGATACATTAACACCAACAATTGAAGATCCACAAAGGGAAAATTATGAATTCAAAGGATGGGAACCAAGCGTATCTGAATATGTAACAGGTAATGCTACATATAAAGCAGAATATACTCCTATCAATGACGAAAATAATAATAACGTTGCAGATGAAGAAGAAGAACATTATACAATCATTTATAATGATTATGATGGAAAACTTATTCAAAAATTCGAAAATGTATTAGTTGATACAGAAACACCAACAGTAGAAAATCCAACAAGAGAATACTATACATTTGAAAAATGGAATCCAGAAGTTGCAGAACTTGTAAAAGAAGATGCAACATATGTAGCATCATATACAATTAATAATGATGTTGATAATGATGGAGTACCAGATGAAACTGAAAATAAATATACAGTAAATTATTATTTAATTTCAGAAAACGACGAAACTGCATACAAAACATTTACAGATTTAGTAGAAGGAGTTGAAACTCCAATCGTTGAAAAACCAACAAGAGAATTCTATGAATTTGTAAAATGGAATCCAGAAGTTGCAGAAACTGTAACAGAAGATATTAATTATGTTGCACAATGGGATGCAAAAAATGATGAAGACAATGATAACATTGCTGATGAAGAAGAATTTAAAATAGAATTTATTGTTGACAATAAAGTTGTAAAAACTGAATATCTTGTTGAAGGTGAAATGCCAACAGCACCAACTGTAGAAGATACAAATGAAGATAATCGTGTATTTGCAGGATGGGATAGTGAAATCGTTTCAGCAACAGAAGATAAACAATATATTGCACAATTCAAAGAAGATTTAGATAACGATGGATATGCTGATGAAAATCAATACAAAGTTGAATTTGTATTAGATGGTGAAGTTTTAGATACTCAATATCTAAATGAAGATGAATTACCACAAGTTCCAATCGTACCTCAAGAAATTTATCCTGAAAAGAAAGTGTTTGACAAATGGACACCAGAAATAGTAGCAAACTATGAAGGACAATATATTGGTACATGGACAGATGACTTAAATGAAAATGGTACAGCTGATAAAGACGAAACAAAATACACAATTAAATATCTAAATAAGGATGGAAGTGTATTTAAAGAATTTAATAATCAATTAAAAGGATTAACAACACCACAACCAGAAAACAATCCAACAGCAGAAGGATTTGTATTTGATGGATGGGATGGAGTTAAACCAACAATCGAAGGAAACGCAACATACGAATCAAAATGGTTAGTAGATAGCGATAAAGATGGATTTGCTGATGAAGATGAATTCAAAATTGAATTTATCGTTGATAGAGAAGTTGTAAAAACTGAATATCTAACAGATAACGAAATGCCAACAGCACCAACAGTAACAGATACAAATGAAGATAATAGAGTATTTGTAAAATGGAACCCAGAAATTGTAGCTGCAACAGAAAATGCACAATATACAGCAGAATTTGCAGAAGACTTAAACAATAATGGAGAAGCTGATAAAGACGAAACAAAATACACAATTAAATATCTA
>JAZUBJ010000086.1:0-9721 GCA_045638445.1 Bacilli bacterium
ATTTTTCTTGTTTCATGTTTTCTCCAAATATATTATATGTTATTTATTTGAAAATGTATAGTACTACCTTACATAAAATATTTATAAAAAAATGTACAATTATTTTAGTTGGTGAATATATATGATGAGATTTAAAAGAGATTTTGATTTTGATGAAAATATAATTGAAACAATTGCTTATAATGTAATAAAGTATAGAAAGATAAAAGGAATTACTCAAGAACAATTAGCACTTGATATTGGTGTATCACATGAATTCTTTAGAAAATTTGAAAGTACTAAAGGAAGTGAAGGTTTATCTCTTATGTCTTTATATAGAATATCAATTGTTTTAGATATTTCAATAGAAAAGTTTTTTGAAAAAATTACTGAATAAATAAACTTATTTTTATAAGTTTTTTATTTTGTTTAATTTTTCTTGAAAAAAAATTAAAAATGTTGTATCATTATTAGCGTTGTCAAAGGGGATGATATAAATGGATAAGATAATAAATTTTGCTGTTGTAGCTCATGTTGATGCAGGTAAAAGTACACTTGTTGATGCTTTATTAAAACAAAATGGTGTTTTTAGAGAAAATGAGCAAGTAGATGAAAGAGTAATGGATAGTAATGCTCTTGAAAAAGAAAGAGGTATTACAATTACTGCTAAAAACTGTGCTATAAGATATAAAGATATTAAAATGAATATAGTTGATACTCCTGGTCATGCTGATTTTTCAAGTGAAATTGAAAGAATTATTAAAACTGTTGATACAGTTGTGTTACTTGTTGATTCTGCTGAAGGGCCAATGCCTCAAACAAGATTTGTTTTAAAAGAATCGTTAAAGAATGGTTTAAGACCAATATTATTTATTAATAAAATAGATAAGAAAGATGCTCGTGCAGAAGAAGTAGTTAATATGACATTTGATTTATTCTGTGAACTTGGTGCTACTAATGAACAATTAGATTTTAAAATTATTTATGGTATAGCTAAAGAAGGAATTGCTAAGTATGAAGAGAATGATGATAATAAAGATATTACACCATTACTAGATACTATAATTGAAACAACTAATGTATTTGAAGGAAATGAAAATGATCCTTTACAATTACAAATTTCTTCATTAGATTATGATGATTATATTGGTAGACTTGGAATTGGAAGAGTTAACAAAGGTAAAATTAAAACAGGTCAAATGGTTACTATTGCTAAAAATGATGGTACTCTTGCTAAAGAAAAAATAACAAAAATATTTATTAATGAAGGTATAAATAAGAAAGAAGTAAATGTTGCTTATTACGGTGATATTGTAACTATTGCTGGATGTCCTAATATTTCAATTGGTGATACTGTATGTGATCCTAATCATGTAGAAGCACTTCCAAGTATTGAAATTGAAAAACCTACATTATCTATGAATTTCTTAGTAAATTCAAGTCCATTTGCAGGTAAAGTTGGAAAATTCGTTACATCAAGACATTTAAGAGATAGACTAAATGCGGAACTTGAGAGAAATGTTGGGTTAGAAGTTGAGGATTTAGAATCTGGTGATGGATTTAAGGTTTCAGGTAGAGGAGAATTACATTTATCGATTTTAATTGAAAATATGAGAAGAGAAGGTTATGAACTTGGAGTTTCTAAACCTGAAGTTATTTTTAAAGAAATTGATGGTGTTAAATGTGAACCATATGAAAAAGTAATTGTTAATACACCACAAGATTATTCTGGTACTGTTATTAGTGATATTAGTGAAAGAAAAGGTACTATGGAATTAATGGAGCCTGCTGAAGAAAATTATGTTAGACTTGAATTTTTGGTTCCTACAAGAGGTTTAATTGGTTATAGAAGTAATTTTATTACTAATACTAAAGGTGAGGGTATAATGGTTCGTAGTTTTGATTCTTATAGACCATATGCTGGTGAAATTTTTGGAAGAAAAAATGGTGTGTTAGTAACTATGGAAACTGGTAAGACATTTGGTTATGCTCTTTATAATTTACTTGATAGAGGTACGATGATAGTAGAACCATCTACTGATGTTTATGAAGGTATGATAGTTGGTATTCATAATAGAGATAATGATCTAAATGTTAATCCATGTAAGAATAAAGAATTTTCAAATACACGTTCTTCAGGAAGTGATGAAGCAATTACATTACCTAAAGCAAAAACATTTACTTTAGAAGAAGCACTTGAATTTATTGAAACTGATGAACTTGTTGAAGTTACTCCAGATGCAGTAAGATTAAGAAAGAAAATTCTTAGTGAAAAAGAAAGATATAGAAGTTATAAAAAATAAAAAAAGCAGAATTTATTTTCTGCTTTTTTGTTTGTTTTCTTTTTTGGAAAATATTGATAGTATAATACCAACTTTTTCTATTATAATATCACTTTGTTTTACGGCAAATTTTTTACCAATTGCTTTTCCACCTACTGTAAGTGATGATATGAGTGAACTTATAAATAGTGTTGTATATACTATGTTAATTCCTGTTTTTTCTGATATAAATATTGAAAGCATTGCTCCGACTGAACCACTTCCAATTCCACAAATGTCTCCAATAACATCATTACATATACTTGCTATTTGATTTGAATTTTTAATTAAATTAATTGATTCTTTAGCACCTTTGATTTTTTTAGAACTTTTTGCATGAAATGTAGATTCTTTTGCTGTTAAAACTGAAGTACCTATAATATCAAATATTATTCCTAATAAAATAAATAATAATGAGAATACTATAAGTGCTATATAATTACAGTTTTCTATTACAACATTTGTTACTGCATTAAATAAAAAAGCTATAAAAAAAGTCATTAAAAATGCTTTAATGATCCAATTATCTTTTTTCATTTTTAATAAACTCCCTTTTTAGAAATGTATGGATTACTATAAATTAATTTTACGGCTTTGGTCGAGTTGAATTTCTCTTGTAACTACCTTTGGTTACCCTAGGGCGATTTCTCTTTAAAGCTACAAACCATTCGTTACCAATAATGATCACTCGATCACCACTTAGTCCGCACTTCAATCCTTATAGTAAAGACACACTAGAGGTTTTCCCAAACAAACACGTTCTACTTTTATTCGCTTTTGCAATTTATTTTTCAATTTCTATCCCAATAAATCACTCACGACATGTACGTTCATGGTTCTCGATTTGATAAAAGGATTTGAGTATGCATGCCATTGCATCTTTCCTTAAATCTAAGATTATATACCCGCCCCAATCTGGGCGAAAGAAGCGTAGTACATAAAATATCTTTTTGTACAATTAATGGATTTTTAGGCCCATCTTCTAGTAGTGTGTTTGACTAGTATAATGCTCCACACGACATACATTATAACATAATTTTATTTATTTGTCAAAAAAGGCACTTATCGTGCCTTTATTATTTATGTCTTTTATACCCTATAATTGCAGATATTATTTCTAGAACATTGCTTATTATCACAACGTATGCTCCAACTTTAAAATTGTAATAAATCCATATAGCAGAGCATGTACCATATACTACTTTGTAATTTCTTACATTTTTCATTGATGCACCTAAAATACAAAGTATTCCGTTTATTATTGGTATTAGAGATAAAAATGTTCCGTTATAACTAAATATTGCTGCAAATAGTGCAAGTGATATAAGAAATGAAACTTTTGCTCTTCTATTTTTATTGTTACTGAAAAAATATCCTCTTAATACTGCGATAGTTGTAATAAATGCTGCTGATTTTGCTTTTAATACAATATATTGTAGTGCAAACATTATATTTGATATCATTTGGATTTGCATTACTTTTTTCTTTTTGGTGTATAAGAGTGCTATTATACTCAATATTGTTGCTATTAATCCAAAAAATTGATTAAATATATTATTCATATTTTCACCTATTATAATTATAAACTTAAATTTATTTATTTTAAATATTAAATTGAAAAATTTTAAACTTGTGCTATAATCTATATGAAAGAAGGAGATGTATTATGAGTTTTATTAAAGAAACAGAAAATTATTTAGTAAATATTATTAAAGAATGTGGTTATGAAGTTGATAACGTTTCATTGGAGTCTTCTTCTAGACGCGATTTAGGTGAATTTCAAATTAACGTTGCTATGTCACTTGCAAAAAAATATGGTAAGAATCCTAGGGATATAGCTAATGAAATAGTAGGTAAGTTAGATGATAGATTTTGTAATGTTAATTTGGCTGGTCCTGGTTTTATTAATGTGAGTATAAGTGAAAATTATTTAATTGATAAAATGAATGTTGCTGGTTCAGATTTTTTATCATTATTCGATGAACAGGAAGAAAAAACTATAATTATAGATTACGGTGGAGCAAATGCTGCTAAGGCTCTTCATGTTGGTCATATGAGAGCTGCTAACATCGGAGAATCATTAAAAAGACTTTCTAATTTAGTTGGTAATAACACAATTGGTGATGTTCATTTAGGTGATTTAGGAAGACAAAGTGGGATGGTTATTTCTGAAATAAAAAAGAGAAAACCAGATTTGTGTTATTTTGATGAAAATTATAAAGGAGAGTATCCAAAACTTGAGATAACATCAGAAGAGTTGGCTGAATATTATCCTTGTGCAAGCAATGATGCAAAAGAAAACCCAGATAGAATGGAAGAAGTTAGAAAGATAACTGCTCTTGTTGATGAAGGTGTTGAACCTTATTTAGGTATGTGGAAAGACATTGTAGAGGTTTCAAGTGACGATATTAAGAAAACATATGATTATTTAAATTGTAATTTTGAGTTGTGGGAGGGAGAACTTAGTTCATTAGAATATATACCTGCAACTTTAGATGTGTTGAATCATGTTATGTATGAATCACAAGGAGCTAAAGTTATAGATGTAAAAAAAGAAGATGATAAAGTTGAAATTCCACCATTAATTGTTGTTAAAAATGATGGTGCGAGTATATATGCAACTCGTGATTTAGCTACTATTTATTCAAGAGTTAAAAATTATAATCCTGATGAAATATGGTATGTTGTAGATAGTAGACAATCAATGTATTTTGAACAAGTATTTAGAGCTAGTCATAAATCTGGGTTAGTTCGCGAAGATGTTATTTTAAATCACTATGGATTTGGAACAATGAATGGTAAAGATGGTAAACCATTTAAAACAAGAGATGGTGGTGTTCTTCAATTAAATGATTTAATAAATCAAGTAAAAGATGAACTTGATAAAAAAATGACAAGTTTTGAAGATGTTGAAGAAAAGAAAAAAATTATTGATATTCTTGCTTGTGCTACAATTAAATATGCTGATTTATTACCATTTAGAACTACTGATTATATATTTGATGTTGAAAAATTCTGTTCATTTGAGGGAAAAACTGGTCCATATGTTTTATATACAATGGTAAGAATTAAATCTATATTAGACAAATGTAATTTAGATAAAATTAATATTTCTAAAATATACGGAGAAACTGAAAGAAATATTTATATTAAATTATTAGAATTATCAAAAATTATAAATAAAGCTTATAGCGAAAAAACTTTAAGTTATATATGTGAATATTTATATGATATATGTAGTTTATTTAATAAGTTTTATTCAGAATGTAACATCATTAGTGAAAGTGATGTTGAAAAGAAAAATACTTATTTGTCTTTATTAAAACTTATATATAATGTTTCAGAAAGATTACTTGAAGTATTAGCTATAGATATTCCAGAAAGAATGTAAAAAAAACTTGATTTGAATTAATCAAGTTTTTTTATTAAAAGTTTACTATATTTTATTTTTTTGTAGCAAAATTAAATGATTATGAATTATATAATTAATCTTTAATTTTATCCATAAAATCGTAAAATGATATTTTTGGTATTATTGGATAATCAAAAAATTTAAATATAGATAGTTGTTCGTCGTATGGAAGATTATCTATATATTTGTTATATATTTTTTTAATTTCAGATGCATTTTCAAATACAAATTGACTTTGATTTTCTGTTAATAAATATTTATGATACATATGAAAGCAAATTATACAGTAATTCCATGCTAAATCATGAAGATTTTCTATTTTTCTTTTGTTTATTTCATTAGAAAGCCATGTCATAGCATCTACAAAATTATATAAATGTTTTGATTCATCATTATTTGATTTTGTTATTGAATTGGTATTGTAATTATATATATATACTATTTCATTTGTTGTTGCTACATTTTTGCAACTTACAGAATAAAGCTGATTAAAAGTGCTATCTTCGTATATATCTCCTTCGTATCTTCTTTTTTTATCAAATTTAATTTTATATTCTTTAATAATACTTCGTCTATACATTTTTCCATGAAGATAACAGTATTGTGCTTCTAATACTTTTTCCCCATCTTTTGTTTTTTCTAGAAATGCTCCTTGGGCTAAATCTGCATTATGGATTATATTTAATAATGTTAGTATAGAATCTTCTCTATATAGTTCATCGTCTGCATCCATAAAAACTATGAATTCATTTTTTGAAGAATCTAGTCCTTTTTGTCTTGCTTCTCCTGGACCAGAATTTTCAATAGTTATTTCTTTTATTTTAAGTAAGGATTTATATTGTTCAATTATGTAATCATAGCTCTTTATTGAACCATCATTTACAATATATACAGTTAAGTCATTTCTATTTATTTGTTTAGCAATTGATCCTATTGTTTTTCCTATTGTTTCATGTGCATTATATGCTGGAATAATAATATCTATCATTTTAAAATCACCTAATTTGATATTATCATAATGGATTTTAAAATGCAATTTTAAAAAAAAGTATTCAAAAATTATTTTTTGTGATATAATTATGTAGAAAATAGTAAAAATAAAAGGAGAATTATAATATGGCAAGAACAACAACTTCTGCTGCAACAAGTACATATAAACCATCTGGTTATGCAGCAAATCCTTCAGCACAAAATTCATCTTATACTGGTAGTTCATATGCTGCTAATCCAAATGCTGGAAAGGGTACTACATCAACATATCCTTCACATAGTTATCAAGGAGCAACTGGTACAACAACTGCATCTTCATATGCAGCAGCATCTGGAAATACTAGATCTACTTATAAACCAAGTAGTACAACAAGTGCTTATGAAGAAGCACAAAGTGAAAAATTTGATCAAAAGAAGGCTACTTCTACACCTTCATCAAGTTCAAGGACACCTTCTACTCCAGGAGGTTCATCTAGAACACCATCAAACCCAGGAGGTTCATCTAGAACTCCGTCAAACCCAGGAGGTTCATCTAGAACACCATCAAATCCAGGAGGTTCATCTAGAACACCAGCACCAAATGTTGGAATAACACCTGCACCGGGTACAGGTATCACAACACCTACTCCAGTACAACCAACTCCAAGTCCTATTGGTGGAGGAGATAGAATTACTTTAACTATTCCTGAGATTGAAGCAATTATTCAAAAATTACGTGGTTCAGAATCTCGTTTAAGAGAAATATGGGCTGAATTAATTAACAATTATATTAGACAAATTGAAAATTCATGGGCTGGCCCAGACGCAGAAGCTTATATTGAAAAAGTAAAAGCTTTTGATCCAAAAATTGAAAATATAGCTCAAGCGTTAAGCTTATTAGCTGATACATATCAAAGAGTTATTACTAGTTCACAAGATGTTCAACAACAAGTTTTGAATGTTGTTAACAACTATTAGGAGGTGTAAAATATGGTAGATAAAATTTCTGTAGATTATGGTGGTTTAAGACAAGCTGCTGCAAGTATTGAAAGTAAAAAAGAAGAACTAATGGGAATATACAATAATGATATTAAAACAGTTATTGAATCTAGTAAACAATGTATTGTTACATCTGGATTAAATTTTGATCAAGTAGATGCTTCATTTAGAACAACATTTACTAATTTGGATCAAAGATTAACTGAATTAACTCGTGTATTAGTTGAACAAATTATTCCTAATTATGAAAACTTATCTGATGAGATTAGACGTGCATTTAATAATGATTTTGCTACTCAAATGTCTAGTTTATTAGATTTAGGAAATTAATAGTAAATAAACCATATCATAAGATATGGTTTTTTCTTGCGTTGAAAATATTATTGAAATATGATATGATTTTTTTGATACTAAAGGAGATAGTTATATGAATAGTAGTGGTTTTGGAGAAGCAGAGAGAATAAGTATTATTAATAAAATTCAATTAAAAAAAGAAGAAATTAATACTATATGGAATACAATTAAGTTTTTTAATGTAGATGATTTAAAATCAAAATGGAATGATCCTATAGGAAAAAGATTTATTGATTTAATCTTAGGATGTGAATTATATGTTAAACAAATTGAATCTAATTTAGATGTATTGAAAAAATGCGTTAGTAATTATGATGTTAATACTGGTAAATCATCATTATTTTTAGGAGAAGATAATTTTGATACATCAGCTTTAGACGAATTAGAAGAATTTGGTGATTATGCATCTGACAATTAATAAAATATTGTAAAAATCTTGTTGTATAATCTTTTTTATTATGTTATAATACCTTCGAACGAAAGTTCCTTGCTTCATTTTTAAGTGAAGCCGTTAGACCAAAAGGAGGTGTAATAATGAATAAATATGAGATTATGTTTATCGTTAGAACTGATATTGATGAAAAGACTCAAAAAGATACAGTAAAAGCATTTGAAAAAGTACTTACTGATATGAAATCAAAAGTAGTTAATACTAAAGATATGGGTCAAAAGAAACTAGCTTATCCAATTAATAAACAAGTTAGAGGAAATTATTACGTATTCAATGTTGAAGCTACAGTTGCTGCTGTAAACGAATTCGATCGTAAAGCTAAAATTGATGAAAATATTCTAAGACATATTGTTATTAGAGAAGAGGAGTAATAATAATGAATAAAGTAGTTTTAGTTGGAAGATTAACTAGAGATCCTGAAGTTAGAACTAATAGTTCTGGTATATCAAGTGCAAGATTTACTGTTGCAGTTAATCGTAATTACAGAAATAGAGATGGTCAATATGATGCTGATTTTGTTTCTTGTGTTGCTTTTAGAAATACTGCTGAATTCATTGGTAAATTTTTTAAAAAAGGTAGTATGATTGGTCTTGAGGGTAGAATTCAAACTGGAAGTTATGATGCTCAAGATGGTACTAAGAGATATACTACTGATGTAGCTGTTGATAATGTTGAGTTTGTTGGTGGAAGAAATGAAGGTGGTTCAATGCCATCAAATAATTCATTTGCTGATATGCCATCAAGTGCTCCAATAGATGTTATGCCAGAATATGATATTCCTACTTCTGATCCATATGAAAATTATGATAAGGAAGTGTCATTAAGTGATAATGACCTACCATTTTAAGGAGGAAAATAATGGCAGAATATTATAGAAGAAAAAAAGTATGTCAAATGTGTGCTGGTAAATCAGTTGATTACAAAGATGTTATGATTGTTTCTAAATATATTAATGAAAAAGGTAAAATTTTACCTAGAAGAATGACTGGTGCTTGTGCAAAACATCAAAGACATATTGCAAATCAAATTAAAGTTGCAAGATATATGGCTTTATTACCATATACTAAGTAATAGATTAATCTATTACTTTTTTTTATAGATAAATTATAATAACAAGTGCAACACTTAAATAATTCAAAATAAAAAGTTCATAAATTTACTCATGATATAATGTTGGTGTCTAATCAAACATTAAGGAGTAAATAATATGAACTATAATCATCTTACCATAGAAGA
>JAZUBJ010000087.1:0-24187 GCA_045638445.1 Bacilli bacterium
ATTTATTTCTAATCTTTTTAAAGATATCAAAATATTCTTCAATACCTTTTCTTTCAAACGGAAATACACTTGCTTTCTTCATTTCAATTAATGAAGACAATTCTTCTTTTATAATATAATTAATTTCCTTTGGATAATTCATTATCTTTTTATGATAGTTATATTCATTTCTATCAAGTATTTTAAATGCACCATCACTAAATACTCTTAAGTCTAAATCATAATCAATATATTTTAATACATGATTTTCAATAATAAATGGACTTGCAATATTACAATAATAATTTATTCCATTATCTTTAAATTGAGCTATAACATTAAACCATCTTTTTGTATAAAAAATCATAATAGCAGAACCCTTTGTATGCCATGCCCTTCCATCTTGTTTAGTAATTAATACATTCTCATCCCCCAAAACAATATAATCATCTTTGATATCTAATATATATGCAACCCTAGAAGATTCATATATAACCCCATTATGCTTATAGCAATGAATTACAAGTGTGTCTCCAACCTTTAAATTCATAAGACACCTCTCTCTAAGACTATTCTAACAT
This sequence comes from Bacilli bacterium, assembly GCA_045638445.1. GTDB lineage: Bacteria > Bacillota_I > Bacilli_A > RF39 > UBA660 > CAG-1000. The sequence goes on from JAZUBJ010000087.1 coordinate 561, forward strand.
ATATTATATAATAATATCAAATTAACATATTTTTTTATGTAAAGTAAAACAGTTCAATTAATGAACTGTTTATTCTTATTTAGCAAGTTTAATTGCCTCGTTTAATTGTATATTAACATCTTCAACAACAACATCTGGCTCAATACCTACTTTGTCAATTGTTTTTCCACTTGGGCTTAACCAATATGCAACAGTAATTTTAGTAGTTTTACCATTAGTTAATCTCTTAGTTGTTTGAACAGTTCCTTTACCAAAAGACTTTACACCAACTATTTTAGCATCAGCACTTTCTTTTAAAGCTAAAGATAAAACTTCAGATGCACTTGCACTATTTTCATTAATTAATACAACTATTTTATCAAATTCTCTATAAATACCATCTACAGCTTTATAAACAACAGCTTCTCCGCTCTTATCTTTATATTGATAAATATTTTTATTTTTTTCTATAAATAAATCAGATAATTGGTAAGCAGAATCTAAAGTACCACCAGAATTGTCTCTTAAATCAATAACTAAAGATTTTACACTCTTATCAAACTCATCAATATATTTTTTTACTTGATTAACAGTAGTTTCAGAGAATGTATCAATTGAAATATATCCTACACCATCTATTACTTTTCCTGTTACAGAATTAATATAAACAAGTTTTCTTGTTAAAGTAATATTTATTTCTTCATTATTTCTAAGTACTTTTAATGTATGAGTATCTGATTCCCCATATTTAACAATATTAGGTAAATAATTAGGATCTTTATCACTTAAAGTAACACCATCAAGTTCAAGTAAAATATCACCAACTTGAATTCCAGCTTCTTGAGCAGGAGAATCATCAAATACTCTATTTACTATAGATGTATATTTTTCTCCATCGAATGAAGACATAATTTCTATACCAACACCTTGATATTGACCAGTCATTTTTTCATATAAATCTTGACTATCTTCTTCATCCATATAGTAACTATAATCATCACCTAATTCTTTATACATAGCTTCAATAGCAGCTTCAATTAAAGCATTATTATCAACTTCTCCAACATAATTATTAATAATATATTTATAATTATTTTCAAGAGTTTCTAAAGGTTCATCACTTTCAAGCTGATCTATAGTTGGATTACTATTAATATTATTAGATAACTTATGATAATTATTATATACAATAACGCCACTTGCTATACTAACTAAAATACCAGTAATAAAAATTATAATAACTACTTCAAATAAACTTAAATCATAATTTCTTGTTACCATATCATTTTCATACTCATAATCTAAACTATTCTTCTTTTTAGTTATTCTTCTTGTTTTTTTAGCTGGTTTAACAACATTATTTTCGCCAGTCTCAAGTTTTTCAATTAATTCCTTCTCATAATCGTTTTTAGACGCATTTTTAGCCCTTTTTGGACTAATTACAGTTTTCTCTTTTTTATTCATAAAATCACCCTTAAATTCCTTTAAAAAGCATTATTATTGCAAAGAAATAAGTTATATCATCTACTATAACCTACTATAAAACCATTATATCATTATTTAGACAAAATAAAAAGATTGAATTTAATCAATCTTCTTAAACTAATTCTAAACGAACTATTAAAGCATCGTCTCCGATTCTTTCTTTTAATTTAATTATTCTAGTATATCCACCTTGTCTATCTTTATATGTTACAGCATATTCATCAAATAATTTTTTAACTAATGCTTTATCATTATTTAAGAAAGCAAGAGCTTTTCTTCTAGAATTTAAATCACCTTTCTTAGCATATGTAATCATTTTATCTACAAATTTACGAACTTCTTTAGCTCTTTGTTCTGTAGTATTAACATGACCATTTGTAAGAACATCTTTAGTTAAACTAGAAAGAATACTTCTTCTAATACGAGTTTCTCTATTTAATTTTCTATATAATGCCATACTTACCTCCTAATCTTCTTCACGGAACTTAAGTCCCATATCTTTAACTTTATCAATAACTTCTTTTAATGATTTTTTACCTAAATTTCTTATTTTCATCATTTCACTTTCAGTTTTAGAAGTTAAATCTTGTAATGTATGTATTGCATCTCTCTTTAAGCAATTATAAGCTCTAACAGATAAATCTAATTCCTCAATAGGAGTTTCAAGAGTCTTTTGAACAGAATCTTCTTCTTTATCAGCAAGAACACTATCAAGACCAGTTAAATTATGTAAATCTGTTATAACTTCAAAATGATCAATAATGATTTTTGAAGCTCTAGCAACTGCTTCTTCAGGTTTAATACTTCCATTTGTCCATACATTTAATGTTAATTTATCAAAGTTATCACTTTGTCCAACACGAGCAGTCTCAACTTCGTAAGCAACTCTTTCAATTGGACTATATAATGAATCAATACCAATAGCACCAACTACGTCAGCAACTCTTTTAGCATTTTCTTTTCCATCAACATATCCACGACCATTTGATACAGTCATAGTCATATCAAGGCTTCCACCTTGTGATAAAGTAGCAATTAATAAATCTGGATTTACAATTTCTACTTCACTATTTACTTCAATAGCAGAAGCATATACTTCACCTTCAGTATTAGCTTTTAAGTAAAGTACTTGATCTTCTTCACTATGATTTTTTAAAACTAATTTTTTTAAATTAAGAATAATCTCAGTAACATCTTCAACTACTCCATCAATTTTTTGGAACTCATGCATAACTCCATCAATTTTAATATCAGTTATTGCACTACCTTCTAAACTAGATAACATAACTCTTCTAAGAGCATTTCCTATAGTTGCACCAAAACCTCTTTCAAGTGGTTCTAATACAAACTTTCCATAATAATTACTTTCAACATATTCATTTACTTTATAATCTGGTTTTATAAATTGTAACATATATATTTCCCCTTTCTTAAATTATATACGTCTTCTCTTAGGTGGTCTGCATCCATTATGTGGTACAGGTGTTACATCATTAATAGCTGTGATTTCAAGTCCTGCAGTTTGTAAACTTCTAACAGCAGTTTCTCTACCTCCACCAATACCTTTAACAAAAACTTCTACTTTTCTGATTCCAGCATCGAAAGCAGCTTTACCAGCAGCTTCTGCACTCATACCAGCAGCGAAAGGAGTTTTCTTTTTACTTCCTTTAAATCCAACAGTTCCTGAAGAAGCCCAACTAATTACTCCACCATCTTTATCAGTTATTGTAACGATAGTATTGTTGAATGTAGAGTGAATATGTGCTTGACCTTCAGTGATATCTCTCTTTTGCTTTCTTTTTCTTCTATTATAAGCCATAAGTTATCCCTCCTATTTCTTCTTATTAGCAATTGTCTTACCTTTACCCTTACGAGTTCTAGCATTTCTACTAGTTCTTTGTCCTCTAACTGGTAAGCCTTTTTTATGTCTAGTACCTTGATAAGAATTAATTTCCATCTTAGTCTTAATGTTCATTTCAACTTCTCTTTTTAAGTCTCCAACTAACACATATTTGTCAGCTTCTGCTCTTAAACGATTAATTTCATCAACAGTTAAATTATCAGTTCTAGTACTTTCATCAACGTTTGCAGATGCACAAATTTCTTTTGCTCTAGTTGGTCCAATACCATAAATATAAGTTAAAGCAATAACTATTCTCTTATTTTTTGGTAAGTCAATATTTTTAATACGTGCCATATTTCCTCCTAATTAGCCTTGTCTTTGTTTATGTTTAGGATTTTCACAAATAACCCTAACTCTTCCGTTTCTTTTAATTATTTTGCATTTATCGCAAATTTTCTTAACTGATGGTCTTACTTTCACTTTAATCCCTCCATTACTTTCTATAAATTATACGCCCGTGTGTTAAATCACAAATAGGTACTTCCATAAGCACTGTATCACCTGGATAAATACGAATCATGTTTAAACGCATTTTGCCAGAAACACGAGCCACAACGATGTGCCCATTATCAAGTTGAACCTTGAAGTCTCCTCCAGGTATAACTTCTAGTACCTTTCCTTCAAGCTCAATATAACCGTCTTTTTCCTTGGCCATTTTTCACTCTCCTGTTAATATCTCATAACCATCTTTAGTTACAAGAATTGTATGTTCAAAATGTGCAGCTAAACTTCCATCTTGAGTAACTATTCCCCAATCATCATCAAGTAGCCATACATTTTTTGTACCTAAACTAAACATAGGTTCTATTGCTAAAGTCATCCCTTCTTTAAGGATTATTCCTTCACTTTCATGATTACTAAGATTAGGAATAAATGGATCCTCATGTAACTCACGGCCAACACCATGACCAGTTAAACACTCAAACACCCCATATCCATTCTCTCTAGCAACATGCTCAATAGCTTTACATACTTCGTTTAGTTTAATTCCTTCTTTAATTACAGAAATACCATCATATAATGCTTTTTGTGTATCAAGTACAAATTTATTAACTTTACTATCTACATCACCAACAATATATGTATATGCAGAATCAGAATGATAACCTTTATATATGCTACCAACATCTACACTAACAATATCTCCTTTTTTTAATTTAGTATTATCAGGGATTCCATGCACAACCATATCATTAATACTAACACAAGCTGTTGCTGGAAACCCCTCATATCCAAGAAATGAAGGAGTTGCATCATGACTAACTATATAGTCATAAACAAACTTATCAATGTCTTTTGTAGTAATACCAGGTTTAATAAAATCCTTAAGTCCACTCAAAGCACCATAAGTTATTTTACCAGATTTTCTCATTAATTCAATTTCTTGTTCATTTTTAATACTAATCATTTTTACTTCCTATTACTTTCTCTAATTGTAACATAGTATCTTCAGGACTACCACTTGCATCTAATTCAATTAATATTCCTTTATTTCTAAAATATTCAATAACAGGAACAGTATTTTCTAAATAAAAGTTGTATCCAACTTTTAATGTTTCCTCATTATCATCATTTCTTCTAGTTAATTCTACATTACAATCATTACACATATTTTCTACTAAAGGTGGATTAACACCAGTAAGTTTATTATATGTTTGTTTACAATTAGGACATATTTGTCTTCCAATTGTACGTTTTAATGCAGTTTCATAATCAACATTTAATACTAATGCATAATCTACTTTAAGATTTAATTCTTCAAGTATTTCTTCAACTGCATATACTTGAGGCATATGTCTTGGATAACCATCAAGAATGAAACCATTCTTAACATCATCCTTCATAAGTCTCTCTTTCATTAACTGATTAGTGATTTTATCATCAACAAGTTCTCTTCTTGATTGTAAATCTCTAATCTTCATTCCTAATTCAGTATTAGGATCAACACCCCTTAAAAGTTCACCAGCAGAAATACAAACTAAGTTATATTTTTCATTAAGTTCACTAGCTAAAGTTCCCTTACCAGCTGCTGGTGGTGCTATTAAAATTAAATTCATATTATCTCCTATTACTATAATTTCTTGATGCAACAGAACTTTCAAGTTGTTTATATGTTTCAAGAACAACTCCAACTGCAATCAATATAGATGTTCCACCTAATTGAATATTTGCTGATAAACCAGTTGCTGCAGTAAATACAGCAGGTAAAGCAGCAATAATACAGATGAATAAAGCTCCTAAGAATGTTATTCTAGATAACACTTTTGAAATATATTTTTTAGTTTCATTACCAGGTCTAATACCAGGAATGTAACCACCATTTTTATTTAAATTTTTACTTAATTCCTCAGGATTAATTGTTAAGAAAGTATAAATATATGTAAATGCAAATATTAATACTAAATAAATAACAAATCCTACAGGTTTTGATGTTGATAAATAATTATTAAAGAAATTACTAACAGCATCATTCTTAATAAAATAATCAAGTATTGATGGAATTCCCATAATAACACTTGCAATAATTACTGGCATTACACCAGCAGAGTTCAATCTTAATGGTAAAAATGTTTGTTGTCCACCATAAGATGATGAACTTCTATTAGAATATTGAATTGGTATTCTTCTTTCAGCTTCTTGAACAAAAATTACTCCAACTATAATACCAATATATAATAAGATAAATAATCCAAATGATAACCATGCTATCAAAGCATTAGCAGCATCAGGTATTAATGATGTATAAGCAGAAACAAACATACTTGGTAAAGTGTTAACAATACCAGCCATGATTATTAAAGACAAACCATTTCCAATACCTTTATTAGTTATCTCATCACCTAGCCATAATAGAAATGCTGTTCCAGCAGTTAATATTAAAGCAACTTGTAAATAAAATGTTGGTTCAAGATTCTTACCTACAAACATCATAGGATAAAAAATACCCTGAATAAATGCTATCCCTAACCCCATATAACGAGTTATCTTAGCAATCTTACGTCTTCCTTCTTCACCCATCTCTTTAAGTTCAGAGAAATATGGAATTATATCCATTTGAAGAATTTGTACAATAATTGATGCACTAATGTATGGCATAACACCAAGCGCGAAAATTGAAAATTGTTTCAAACCTCCACCACTAAGTGCATTAAATAATTCTAAAAATCCAATATCACCATTTATAACATCCATACCAGGAATTGTAATTGAGTTCCCTAATGCAAAGATGAATAGAACACCTAATGTAAATAAGATTCTCTTTCTTAAATCTTTGTTAGAAGATCTAAATATTTGCTTAAATGTAGCAAACATCTTAAATCACCTCCGTAGTTCCACCCAACTCTTCAATTTTATTAATAGCACTATTAGTAAATCTATTAGCTTTAACAGTTAATTTCTTTTCTAATGTACCATTACCTAGTATCTTAATTCCGTTTAATTCTTTTTTAACTAAACCAGATTCAATTAATAATTCAGGAGTTACAACTTCTCCATCTTTAAATCTATTTAAATCTGAAACATTTACAACAGCATATTTTGTTGCAAATCTAGCATTTGAGAAACCTCTTCTTGGAAGTCTCTTATATAATGGAGTTTGTCCACCTTCAAACCACATGTGTACTCCTCCACCACTTCTTGCTTTTTGACCTTTTTCTCCACGACCAGATGTTTTACCGTGTCCACTTCCTGGTCCACGACCAACAACTTTTCTTCTATGAGTTGATCCTTCTACTTTACTTAATTCATGTAATTTCATTAGTTAAGAACCTCCTCTACTGTTTTACCACGTAATTCAGCAACATGTTCAATAGTTCTTTGAGAAGCTAATGCTTCGATAGTTGCCTTAGCAGTATTAATTTGAGTGTTGCTTCCTAAAGATTTAGCAACAACATCTTTAACACCAGCAAGTTCAAGAACAACTCTTGATGCTCCACCAGCGATAATTCCACGTCCTGCTTTAGCAGGTCTAATTAATACTTTAGCAGCTCCACAAACACCAGTAACTTCATGAGAAATTGTTCTGTTGTCTACTAAATTAACATGTACTATATTCTTTTCAGCTTCTTTGATAGCTTTAGATACAGCAACAGGAATTTCTTTACTCTTACCAGTTCCGATTCCTACTCTACCTTTTCTATCTCCTACAGCAACTGTAGCTGAAAATCTAAAATTACGTCCACCTTGTGTAACCTTAGTAACTTTTCCGATAGATATAATCTTATCTTCATATAATTTCTTAGGTTCACGATTATTTCTTCTATTCTCGTTCATAATTTCCTCCCTAGAATTCTAGTCCATTTTCACGAGCTGCATCAGCTAACGCTTTAACACGTCCGTGATATAGGTAACCACCACGATCAAATACTACAGTACTGATCTTAGCTTTTTTAGCTTTTTCTGCAATATCTTTTCCTACTGCAGCAGCTGCTTCTAAATTATTATTTTTTAAATTAAGTTCTAAAGAAGAAGAGCTAGCTAATGTTACACCTTTAACATCATCTATTAATTGTGCATAAATAGCAGCATTACTTCTAAAAACACAAAGTCTAGGAGTTGTTTCTGTACCAGATAAATTTCTTCTGATTTTATTATGTCTTTTAATTCTCATTACATTTTTTGATTCTTTTTTTATCATATTTTACCTCCTATGCAGCTTTCTTTCCTTCTTTACGACGAATATGTTCATCTTTATATTTAATACCTTTTCCTTTATATGGTTCAGGTTTTCTAACAGCTCTGATGTTTGCAGCAAACTCAGAAACTTCTTGTTTATCAATTCCACTAACAATTAATTCAGTTTGAGATTTTTCAGGCATTTCAATTTTAATACCCTCAGGTGCAACCATTTCAACTGGATGACTATATCCAGCAGAAATAATAACTTTTCCACCTTGAACTTGGAATCTATAACCAACACCGTTGATTTCTAATTCCTTTTTAAATCCTTCACTTACTCCGATTAACATATTATTAATGTTTGAGTTAGTTGTTCCATGAAGTTGTTTAGAAACTTTTGAATCATCATTTCTAGTAACACTAACTTTACCATCTTCAACCATTACGTTAACATTAGAATCTTTAAAAACATATTCTAAAGTTCCCTTTGGTCCTTTAACAGTAACTTTATTACCATCAACATTTACTTCTACTCCAGCTGGAATAGTTAAAATTCTATTTCCTATTCTACTCATGTTGCACCTACCATATGTATGCTAAAACTTCTCCACCAAGTTTTTTAGCTCTTGCTTCTTTATCAGTCATAAGACCTTGAGAAGTTGAAATAATAGCAATTCCAATTCCATTTAAAACTCTTGGCATTTCATCTGCTTTAGCATATACACGTAATCCTGGTTTACTAATTCTTTTTAATCCAGTGATTACTCTTTCTTTAGATTTTGAATATTTAAGGTTTAACACAATCATTTCACCAACAGCTAATTTGTTAGTATCATAACCATCGATAAAACCTTCTTTAGTTAAAATATCAGCAATACCTTTAGTCATTTTAGTACCTGGTATTTCAACAGTTTTATATTTCATAGCATTTGCATTACGAATTCTTGTAAGCATATCAGCTATAGTGTCATTAACCATTATAGGCCTCCCTTCTTATTAACAACGCCTGTTAATGTTTTGGTTTATATATTTTTTTATAATTTATTTTTTTATATTACCAGCTTGATTTTCTTACACCTGGTATTTGTCCTTTATAAGCAAGTTCTCTAAAACAAATACGGCATACACCGAATTTACTTAAAACTCCGTGTGGACGACCACATCTAGAACATCTAGTGTAGTTTCTTGTAGAGAATTTGCCACCTCTTGCTTGAGATACTAATTTACTTTTCTTTGCCATAAATATTTCCTTTCCTACTTTCTAAAAGGTAACCCAAATTCAGTTAATAAAGCTAAAGCTTCTTCGTTAGTATTAGCAGTTGTAACAATAACGATATCTAAACCTCTAACTTTAACAACTTGATCATATTCTACTTCAGGAAATACTAATTGCTCTTTGATACCAAGAGTATAATTACCTCTTCCATCAAAACTATTTTTAGATATTCCTCTAAAATCTCTAACTCTTGGAAGTGAGATTGTAATTAATTTATTTAAGAAGTTATACATATTTTCACCTCTTAAAGTAACTTTACAACCGATTTTATTTCCTTCTCTAAGTTTGAAACCTGCAATTGACTTTTTAGCAGTTGTAACAACTGGTTTTTGTCCAGAGATTGCTTGTAAATCTTTAACAGCAGCATCTAAATATTTTTGATCTGCTAAAGCATCTCCTACACCCATATTTAGAACGATTTTTTCTAATCTAGGTACTTGCATTTTAGTAGTGTAGTTAAACTTTTTAGTTAAATTTGGAACTATTTCTTCTTCATATAATTTCTTTAATGTTTCCATAATTCACCTACTTACTTTCTTTTTCTTCTTTTTTCTTAGAAGTTTTTGCTTTTTTAGTTTCTTTTACTTCCTTTTTAGTCTCTTTAGTAACTAATTTAACATTAGAAATGTGAATAGGAGCTTCAACCTCAAGAATTCCACCAGATTCATTTGTTCTAGTAGGTTTAACGTGTTTTTTAATAATATTAACACCATCAACTAAAACTCTATTTTCATTTCTAAGAACTTTTAGTACTTTTCCTTCTTTACCTTTATTACTTCCAGTAATAACACGTACATTATCTCCAACTTTTATCATGAGTAATCCTCCTATAACACTTCTGGAGCTAGTGACACGATCTTCATGTAATTCTTATCACGAAGTTCTCTAGCTACAGGCCCTAGAACACGAGTTCCTACAGGACTATTATCATCTTTTATTAAAACGCATGCGTTGTCATCAAATTTAATATGACTTCCGTCTGCTCTTCTTACACCTTGAACTGTTCTTACAATAACAGCTTTAACTACTTTTCCTTTTGGAGTATTTGAATTTGGAATAGCTTTTTTAACTGTTCCAACAACAACATCTCCAATATTTCCGCTTTTAACTTTGCTTCCACCAAGTACTCTGATTACTAAGATTTCACGAGCTCCTGAATTGTCAGCTACCTTTAAACGGCTTTCTGGTTGTATCATAACTCTCTCCTTTCTTAATTAAAGAATAACAGCTTCTTCAACGATACTATCTAAAACATATCTCTTAGTCTTAGATAGAGGACGACAAGATACTACTTTAACAGTATCTCCTACCTTAGCTTTATTCTCTTCATCATGTACTGCATATTTTTTAGTAGTTTTTACATTTTTCTTGTAAAGCGGATGCTTTTTATAAGTAACTACAGCAATTGTAATAGTTTTATCACAAGCAGTACTTACAACTTTTCCAACTAATTCTTGTTTCTTGTTTTCCATTATTTAGCTTCCTCCTTACTTTCATTTAATTCTCTTTCTCTGATAACTGTTTTAATTTTAGCCACAGTATGTCTTAATTCTTTAACTCTGTGTGGTTTTTCTAAATTTCCAGTTGATGCAGCAAATTTTAAATTAAATAATTCTTTTTTGATTTCATCAAGCTTCTTATTTAAATCTTCTGTAGTTAATTTTCTGATTTCTACCATTTTCATTATTTAGCCACATCCTTTGCTACAAATTTTGTTTTAATAGGTAGTTTGTGTCCAGCTAAACGGAAAGCTTCTCTAGCAATTTCTTCAGTAACATCAGTCATTTCGAACATGATTTTACCAGCTTTTACTACTGCTGCCCATTCTTCAACATTACCTTTTCCACTACCCATACGTACTTCAGCAGGTTTTTTAGTTCTTGCTAAGTGTGGGAAAATGTTAATAAAAACTTTTCCTCTTTTGAATGACTTCATATAACGAGTCATAGCAATTCTTGCTGCTTCGATTTGTCTAGCAGTAATATATGCTCCTTCTTTAGCCATTAATCCGTATTCACCTTGAGTAAGTTCGATATTACCCTTAGCTTTTCCTTCATAACTAACTCTATGAGGTTTTCTATATTTAGTTCTCTTTGGAATTAACATCTTTTTTACCTCCCTTATTTTTCTTAGCAGGAAGTATTTCACCTTTATAAATCCATACTTTTACACCGATTTTACCATAAATAGTATCAGCTTCTTTGTGAGCATAATCAATATCAGCTCTTAAAGTATGTAATGGTACAGTTCCTTCTGTATATCCTTCAGTACGAGCCATTTCAGCTCCAGCTAAACGACCAGAAACAGCAACTTTAATACCAACAGCTCCTGCTTTCATTGTATTTCTAATAGCTCTCTTTTGAACAGCTCTGAAAGATGCTCTATTTTGAATTTGAAGTGCAATTGATTCAGCTACTAAAGCAGCATTTAAATCAGGATTTTTAACTTCAACTATATTTAAATAGATTTCTTCTCCTGTTAATTTTTGAAGAGCTTTTTTATGTTTTTCAATATCAGCTCCACCTTTACCGATAACAATACCAGGTTTAGATGTGTTGATAATTACATTTGTTCTCTTATTATTTCTTTCGATAACGATAGAAGCAACTGAACATCCTTTTAATTCTTTATCTAAATATTTTCTAATTTTTAAATCAGCATTTAAATATTTAGCGAAATCCTTAGTAGGTGCATACCATTTACTATCCCAGTCTCTGTTAACACCAACTCTAAGTCCTATTGGATTTACCTTTTGACCCATGTTTAGTCCTCCTTCTTCTCAGTCATGTTGTCTGTTACACAAACATAAATATGACTTGTTCTATGATAATTTTTAGCTACTCTTGAATGTGATGCAGCTTTTCTTCTTTTTAAAGTTCTTCCTTCGTTAATGTAAGTTTCTTTGATAACTAAATCTTCTTTTTTAGCACCAAAGTTATTAACTGCATTAGCTACAGCAGAATTTAAAACTTTTATAATTAATCTACTTGCTTTAGTATTAGTAGTAAGTAGAATAGCTTCAGCTTGAGATACATTCTTACCTCTAATAAGATCAAGAGTCATTCTTGCTTTTCTTGGTGCTATTTGAGCACCTTTATGTATACTATAAGTTTCCATCTCTTATCCTCCTACTTCTTACCGCTTCCAGCATGGCCAGTAAATTTACGAGTTAAACTAAACTCACCTAATTTATGTCCTACCATATCTTCAGTTACATATACAGGAATGAATTCACGTCCATTATGAACAGCGAATGTATGTCCTACGAAATCAGGATATATAGTAGAACGTCTTGACCAAGTTTTGATAACTTCTTTTTTACCTTTTTCATTTAATTCCCTAACTCTTTTTAATAATCTTGGGAATGTATAAGGTCCTTTTTTTAAACTTCTTGACATTTTACGGTTCCTTTCTTAATTATTTCTTACGACGAGACATTATTAATTTTGTTGATGCCTTCTTAGTCTTTCTAGTCTTAAGTCCTAGAGCTGGTTTACCCCAAGGAGTCATTGGTTGAGCACGTCCGATTGGAGCTCTACCTTCACCACCACCATGTGGGTGATCATTAGGGTTCATAACAGATCCACGAACTGTAGGTCTAATTCCCATATGTCTCTTTCTTCCTGCTTTACCTAAGTTAACTAATTCATAGTCAGTGTTTCCAACTTCACCAACAGTAGCACGGCAAGTTCCTAATAATTTTCTTGTTTCACCGCTCTTTAATCTTACGATTACATATTTTCCTTCTTTACCAAGAATTTGAACGCTGCTTCCAGCACTTCTAGCAATTCTTGCTCCAGCACCTGGATTCATTTCAACATTATGAACCATAGTACCTACAGGAATGTTTTCAAGTGGTAATGCATTACCAACTTTAATGTCAGCATTAACTCCACTTTCTACTTTATCTCCAACTTTTAAATTAAGTGGAGCAATAATATATCTTTTTTCTCCATCAGCATAATTAATTAATGCGATGTTAGCACTTCTATTTGGATCGTATTCGATTGTAGCAACTACACCTGTAATACCATCTTTATTTCTTTTGAAATCAATTAAACGATATTTTTGTTTAGCTCCTCCACCGATATGACGAACAGTAATTTTTCCTTGATTATTTCTTCCGCCTTTTTTACTATTTTTAACAAGAAGACTTTTTTCAGGTTTTCTAGTAGTAATTTCAGTATTAACTAGAGTACTCATTCCTCTTGTTCCAGGAGTATTAGGCTTGTAATTCTTAATTGGCATATTTTCCCTCCTAGTATTCTATAGAAGAGCCTTCTGCTAATTTAACATAAGCTTTTTTATAAGCAGTACTTAAACCAGTATATCTTCCTACTCTTCTCTTCTTTTGAACAGCATTAACTGTATTAACATTAACAACTTTAACACCAAATGCTTTTTCAACTTCATTTTTTATTTGTGTTTTATTAGCTTTTTTAGCAACTTTAAACACATAAACATTGTTTTCTTTTAAACTTTCGCTTTTTTCAGTAATAACTGGTGCAATAATAATATTCATTAGTTAAGCACCTCCTCTAATGCTTTAATAGAAGCTTCATCAATTACTAAATAATCAGTAGCAACTAAATCTAACACATTAACTTCTGAAGCTGTCATAACAGCAACCTTATTATTGTTTCTAGCAGCTAAATATAAGTTTTCATTTTCAGTTGCACAAACAATTAAAGCTTTACCATTAACATTTAATTTAGCTAACATTTCATTGAAAGCTTTAGTTTTATTTGATTCTAAATTTAAGTTTTCAACTACTACTAATTCTTTTTCTTGTAATTTAGATGTTAATGCACTCTTAAGTGCTAATCTTCTTTCTTTTCTATTTTGTTTTTTATCATATTTTCTTGGTTTTGGTCCAAAAACAATTCCTCCACCTGGCCATTGAGGACTTCTAGTAGATCCTTGTCTTGCATTACCAGTACCTTTTTGTTTGTAAGGTTTTCTTCCACCACCAGAAACTTCGCTTCTAGTTTTAGTTGAAGCAGTACCTTGTCTTAATGAAGCTTGTGCAAGAACTATTGCATCATGCATAACAGGTTCATTAACTTCTACAGCCCAAACGCTATCGTTTAAAGCTAAATCTTTTACTTTATCACCTTTAAGGTTTAAAACTTGAGTTTTTGCCATTATTCAGTAACCTCCTCGCTGTTAGTAGTTTCTTCTGTTTCAACTACATTATTTTCAACGACTTCATCAGTAGTTTCAACAACAGTTTCTTCTTCTAACTCTTGTTCATAAGAGATTAATTCTACTGGAGCATATTTGCTTCCTTTAATAGCTTCTCTAATGAATACAAATGAATTTTTAGCTCCTGGAACATTTCCGCTTACTAAAATGTATTTGTTTTCAGTATCAACATCTACTATCATTAAATTTTGGATAGTAATTGTTTCATTACCCATATGTCCTGGTAATTTTTTACCTTTTAAAACTCTCATTGGTCTCATTGTACCCATAGAACCAACACGTCTATGATATGTTGAACCGTGAGTTTCAGGTCCACGAGATTGATTCCATCTCTTAATTACACCTTGGAAACCTTTACCTTTAGATGTACCAGTAACATCAACAGTGTCTCCTTTTTCAAATACATCTGCTGCGATTACTTGTCCAAGAGTATAAGAAGTAGTATCAACTCCTCTTATTTCTTTTAAGAAGCGCTTAGGTGATGTATTTGCTTTTTTAGCATGTCCTTTTTCAGGATTATTAGATGATTTTTCTTTTTTATCAAAAGCACCTAATTGAATTGCATTATACCCATCAGTTTCTTTAGTTTTGATTTGAGTAACAACATTTGGCTCAACTTCAACTACAGTAACAGGTATTAATTTTCCGTCAGTTGTGAATACTTCAGTCATTCCAACTTTACGTCCTAAGATTCCTTTCATTTTTACTTTCCTTTCTTAAATCTTATTTTTTTGATTACTTCTTGATTTCAATACTAACACCACTAGGTAAATCCATATGTGCTAATGCATCAATAGTTTCCTTAGTAGGGTTTGTAATGTCGATTAGTCTCTTATGAGTTCTAATTTCGAATTGTTCACGAGCATCTTTGTATTTGTGAACAGCTCTTAAGATAGTAATCTTTTCAATTTCAGTTGGTAGTGGAACAGGTCCGCTAACAACTCCACCAGTTCTCTTAACAGTCTCAACAATCTTAGCTGCTGCTTGATCCACACTTCTGTGTTCAAAAGACTTTAATCTGATTCTGATTTTGTCTTTAGACATATTATTTCCTCCTTCGCCTATAATATTTTTTATAGACTTGCTCAATGAGAATTACCTGATATTAAATTAAGTTTAATACAACCTAACCTGGTGTATCAGCAACCTCCCACATCTTCGCCAGTCGTTTCGTATAGATTATAAGCCAAAAAAAAAGAAAAATCAAGCATTTTTCTCGATTTTTCTACATATTTTTTTTATTATTCACTTGGAGTTGACACTTGAGGTGTATTATCAACATTTTCATCAACTACAGGAACATCTTCACCACTATTTTCATCAGAAGAACCAGTATTATCATTAATCATACTATCTAAAATATCTTTTGGATTATTCACAAGCTTATTTTGTGTATAAAGCATTAATAAATAAGATAATTCATAAGAAATCTTTTCTTGATTATATTCTAATACTTCAATATCTTCAACACTTGCTTCTTCTCTCTTAATTGATTTAATATTTTTTAATTCGCTTGTTTTTTCAGTATAATCATGTTTTAAATCAACTGTTATACTCATATAAGGTTTTTTATCTTTATCATCATAAACTTTTACAACTATATTATTTTTAGATAATTTATACATTTCATCATCTAATTCATAATTAGAATCAATTGTTAAATATGTTTTAGCATCGTTACTATCGATACTTATTGTTCCATAAGTATCTAAATTATCAAAATTATAAGTTAAATTAGCAACAACACTTTTATCTTTAGATTCATAATTAATATAATAATAATCATTTAAATAAGATAAAGAAAATATTCCATTATCAGTAATCATTTCTAAACAAATTAAATTAGTAAAAGAAATATTAACATAATAATTAAATTCAACATTTTTTGTATTTTCTGTCAAAGCAGTCAAAGATTTAATCGTATCCTTAATTGTCTTTTCATCCATATCAGTTAAATTAGATAATTTTTTTATAAAATCAGGATGCTTACCAGTATCTAACATATTATTTGTTGTAACTTCAGATAATTTTTTTAAATCAGAATTATCATATTTAAGTTGATATCTAACAGCTAATAATGTTTGATCATTAACTTTTTTAGTAGTAAAATTTCTTTCAACTTTATCTATATTTAAATTATTAATAACTTCATATAAATATTCACTTACAACATTAAATACAGATTCATTTTCACTTTCTCCAACTATACTTCTAACTGAAATAAACTCTTTACTAGGTTTAGAATAAATATTTGAATCAACATAATACATTTTAGAATTAACTGATTCACCATATTTAAATGATGTCTTACCATCTAAATCTTTAATATTATCAGTTAATACAAATTCAAAATTCTTATTCTTATTATCTCTATTAAACTTAACTTTATATATTAAACCATCAATATGAGATAAAATATCTTTTGAATCAAAATCTACACTCTTTGTATCAAAAACAATATTTGCTTCTGTATTTGTAAACTCATTACTCGTATTATGAAAATCAACCAATCCTACTATTTTATCAACAGACGTTTTTAAAATCTTTGTATAAACCTTATCTGGCGTAGTAAAAACAAAACAATAAAGTAAAATTAAAATAAGAAAAATTGTAACTAAAACTGTAACTATAATAGGAAATCTTAATTTAACATTTCTAACTTCTTCTTCAGTTTTTGATAAATGAACTTCCTTTTTTTCTTCTTCAACTTTTGCTTCCTCTGAATTATTTCCACCATCTCCAGTAGGCGTAACATTTGTATTTTCAGGTTGTACTGATTGAACTGGTACCGCATTTTGCACAACAGGTTGTTCACTTGGAACAGCATTTTGCACTGGTACATTATTTACATTTTCATTTGAATTATTAGTATCATTCATTACAATCCCTACTTTCTTATTCTATATACAAGTTTATCATAAAAAAAAAATTATGTAAATACATTACACCAAAAGAAAAAATGCACAAATGTGCATTAATTATCTTTAATTATTAATGATTCTCCAGTCATTTCTTTAGGCTTACTTATTTCATATAAATCAACCACAGTTGGAATAACATCTTTTAAAGAACCACTTGATTTTAATTTAATTTCATCATTACATATTACAAAAGGAACTTTATTCTTTGTATTACTTAATAATAAAGAACCATCTTCATTTTTCATCATCTCAACATTTCCATGATCAGAAACAATTACCAAATCATAAAAATTTTCATTTGCTTTTTCAAGAATCTTACCGACACAGACATCACACGCTTCAAGAGCTCTCACAATTGCTGCAATATTTCCAGTATGTCCAACCATATCAGGATTCGCAAAATTAACTAATATAAAATCAATATCTTCATCCATAGCCTGTAAAGCAGAAGTAGTAACTTCAGTAATACTCATCTCAGGTTTGCTATCAAATCTTGGAACCTTAGATGATGGAACCAAAATTTTATAAAGGTTTTTATCATTAAATTCTTCAAGACCATCAAAATAATATGTAACATGTTGATACTTACAAGTTTCGGCTATTCTAGCTTGTTTAAAATCAAGACCAGCCAAATAAGAACCAAAAGAATTAGATACAGGTTCGTTTGAATAAGCACCTGTTATTTTATCTTTAGTACTATATAAACAATTATATTTAACATTTTTAAATACTTTAATATTAAACATATTGAAACTATCATCAACAAATGAAGAAATTAATTCATCCATTAATTCAGGTCTAAAATCAACAAATAAAACACCATCATTATCTTTTATAGTAGAACCCTTAGTAATTACACTAGGATTAATAAATTCGTCCCCTATATTATTTTTATAATGTAAATCTAAACATCTATTGTAATCAGCAAAATTATTACCTAAATTATAAACAATAGCATCATATGCTTTTTTAACTCTGTCATAATTACTATCATTATCCATAGCATAATATCTACCGCATATAGTACCAATAGTACCCAGTCCTAATTTATTAGCTTTCTCCATAAATTCTGTAATTAACGTATTTGCATTTTTTACTGAATATTTTCCATCAGTTATAAAATGAAAAATAACACTTTTTATATTCTTAATTTTAGCAAGAGCCAACGTTGCATAAAAATGTTCCATACTAGAATTAATCCCAGAATCAGAAACAAGACCAACTAAATGCAATGTAGAATTATTTTCATTAACATGATCCATAACATCAAGAAGAACATCATTCTCAAAAAAACTTTTATCTTTTATACTATCATTAATTATTGTATAAGGTTGTTTGATCACTCTTCCACAACCAATAGTCATATGACCAACTTCACTATTACCAGAAATATTATTAGGAAGTCCAACATATTCACCATAAGCATCAAGTTCACTCACTGAATAATCAGAAAATATTTTACTTAAATTAGGTAAACTAGACATTTTAATAACATTTCCATTTTCACTTTCTCTAATACCAAAACCATCTAATATTAATAAAATTATCTTTTTCATAACTTGCTCCTGAAATAATTCTAACACATCAAAAAGAATTTATAAAGAAAAAAACTTAATATGATTATACACCAATCATATCAAGTCTTAACTTATCAGCTATAGTAACTATAAATTCACTATTAGTAGGCTTAGCCCTATCAATATCAACACTATTCTAAGGTTACCACCTTAAAACATAGGAAAAGAAAGGATGATAGAATGAATAATAAATGCTTACATTTAAAGCTTAGAACAAAGAAAGGTAAAAGATACTTCTATTGTAGCAGAAAACGAGCTGTAATAGAAATGTCTAGTTGTTATGGTTGTATTAATAAAGAATATAAGAAAGTGGCTAGATTGTTTGTTAAAACTCGTTTGAGGCCTATATCAAAAACTAACAAGATATCTAAAGCAACTGCTATTCCCACAAAGGTTAAAAAGATTGTATGGGAAAGAGATCAATATAAATGTATTTTTTGTGATAAATATGTGGAGTGGAATTTGGCAAACTCACATTTTATTAAGAGGTCACATAATGGTATGGGGATTGAAGAGAATATAATGACTAATTGTGCTGAATGTCACAATCTATTTGAGCATGAACCAACACGAAGTAAAATGATACCTTTTGCAGAACAATATCTTAAAAGTAAATATCCATATTGGAATAAAGACAATTTAGTATATAAAAAAGGACTAGATTAAATCTAGTCTTTCTATATTTATGTTATATATTTTCATTATAAACATTGATATTAATATTGATAAGTTTGTTATAACATCGTTTCTTGTTTCAATAGATGCTGCTTTTAGAGATGAAGATTTTATTTTTTTGCTGTATTGTTATATATTAACATTTGAAATATTTTTATTATTAAATTATTAAACCAAGTATAAAATTTAATATTATTTCAATTAAACTAACCAATATACCTTTTTTATTTCTTTTATTTTTATGCATAAATACCTCTATATATATATTATGCATAATATTTTAAAAGTTATTAAATGTTGTTTATACAAATTAAAAAGGTTCTTTTGAACCTTATTTAACCTTATTTGTTATATTTATTTTTTAATGCATTAATAAATGTATTCGAAAACAATTCCATTCCCTTATAGTTAGGATGTAAGTAATCTTTCATATATTTTCCTGAATTTGTAATATTTATACCTGAATCTTTATATAAATCAACTACTGTTAATCCATGTGCTGAGGCAACTAGTTTTATTTGTTCATTTGCCAATTTTATAGTTGCATCTGTTGCTTTATCGTGATCTTTTTGTGGAATAAGTGTAAATACAAATATATCTGCATCTGTATATTTATTTTTAATACTTGTAATTAAATTATTATAGTCTGTGCCATATTTTTCTGGTGTTGAACCATATCGTATATCATTAATTCCAATATAAACTGCTATTATATCTGGTGTTACTCCTGCCTTATCTCCTGTATCTCTATGTAATTGAACTGCTCTATCTAATGAGTTAGCAGCTTGAGCACCAGATTTAGCGTTATTGACTAATAGATTCATTCCTGTTCTATCGATTGTTTTTTTCCACCAAGTTTGATTAACATTAGATACATTATGAATTATTCCGTTATATGCAGTTGTTCCATTTGAACTAAGAGTTGTATTATAACTTGTATTATTTGACCAACCAATATAAGTTGTTATACTATCACCTAGAAATGATATATTTTTATTTTTAAGATAAGAGTTTAATTCATAATTATTTTCTATTTTATTTAATTTTTCTAATTGTTCTTCTTTAGTAGCATTTTGACTTATACCATATATATCAAATGGTACATATATATTTGTTGCACCATTATCCCAATTAAGGTTATTTGCTGTCGTATATGATAAGTTGTGGTTTGTATTGTCTAGTCTCCAATATTTATATTGTATGCTATCAGTTACTCGTAGAAATTCAAGAGTTTGGTTTTCCTTTACAAATATATTATATTCACTAACATCTACATATACCCATCTATCAATAATATACTTTGAAGTTGATGAATCATATGTTGCTATATCCTTTAATGTTTCATATGGTATTTTTATTTTATATACATCTGAAACATATTTAACAGGACTACTTTTATATTCTACCACTGACACACTAAAATGTGCTTCTTGTTCTCCATTTTTACCAATATAATCAGCTAGATATATTGGTAAACCAATTTGTGTTATTTGGTAATTTTCAAAATATGGTGATTTTGTATATATATATTTTGAATTAGCTTCTGTTCTACTCATAGGATTTGCACTTGCGATTTCTGAAGGTTGAGCTATGTCTAACACATCATCAAAAATAGCTTTTTCTTCTCCTACAAATGTACCTTTTACTTCTATTGCTAATTTATCATTTATATTGTTGTTACTTGAAATAATTGAATTATTACTTTGTTTATTAATATATGTAAATTCAGCTATTTGATCAGATGATGGGATTCCTTTTGAATAATATATTCCTACTGAATTATTCCCACCTAATACAATAGTTTCACTTTCTGATGGTTTTAAGTTAAGTTTGATTGTGTTAATACCTTTTTTAACATTATATGTTGTAGTGTTAGGTGTAATAGTAGTTCCATTTTCTCTTGATTGTACTATGTCATTTACTTTTGCAGTTCCTATATCTATAGTTCCATCTTCTTCTGCATAAAATGAAAGTTCTGTTATTGTTGAATTACTATATAATGTTAATTTTGATTTTTCTTTGTAATTTGACATTAGAGCTACATAATTATTTTTTATGTCTATGTATTCTCCTTCGAAGTAATTACCCATTGCAGTTTTTATTGTCAATGTTGATTCTATTACATTATTTGTATTATTATCATTATTAAATTTTAATTGTGTTCTTTCTGAACCATTCCATACATAATTGTCATATCCTATGTATACACTTGTACCATCTTTTCCATCTTTACCGTCTTGTCCATCTTTTCCGTCTTTGCCGTCTATGCCATTTAATCCATTTTTTCCTTGAGCACTAACACCTGTATCTTTTCCATCAATAAACCAATTTCCATTAGCTCCTATTTTTATAATTGATGGCTTTGCTGTTCCACTATTAATTCCATCTTGACCATCTTTTCCATCTTGTCCGTCTTTACCGTCCACACCAATTGCTTTGTGAGTTGTCTTACTTCCATTTATAATCCAGTATCCATCCTGTGATATTTCTATTGTTGGTGTTTTTCCATCTTGTCCAGCCACCCCTTGTGGCCCTTGTTTTCCTGTACAACCAGTAAGAATTATTGTTGCTGCCATAACAACACTTAAAAGTTTAAATATTAAAAAAACTTTTTCTTTTTTAAAAAAACATTTCATCTAAAAACTACCTTTCTATTCATTGCATACATTATTGGTATTTCCATTGCAGATAAATTCAAGATTAATAATATTTTCTTTTTCATTTTTAAGAAATCACTTACACTAATAATATATCGCAATATTTTTACACTAATAATATATCACAATATTTTCCAGTTTTCAACAAAATAAAAAAGAACTTATCAGTTCTCTTTAATTGTAACTACATTTTTAGCTTTATAGCCATCTTTTGTTTTAACAAGTTCAAATTCAACTATTTCTCCTTTAATTAATGTCTTGTAACCTTTATTTCTTATAGTTGAATAATGAACGAATATATCTTCATTTTCTCTATACTCAATAAATCCAAAACCTTTCTCATCATTGAACCATTTTACAATTCCTGTCATAATAACCACCTTTCGTACTACTTACTACTTCTTGATGCATTAATTATCACATATTTTAAAGGTTTGAAATTATCATCTTTTTATCTATTTTTTACTATTTTATTATTAATTTCTTATCAGCTTTTTATCAACTTTTTATCACTTTTTTATCAGCTGCTTTTTAAGTTCCCTATTTTCCTTTTTTAATTTGGAATTTTCTTTTTCCATCTTTTCTATTAAGGTATATAAAGAACCTATCTTTTTATGTAATTTCTCTACTTCAACTTCCATTATATTACCCTCTTAATTTTCTTCAGGATTTTATCTTTCTTTCTCGATATTGAACTTACACTCATTTTCATTTCTTGCGACATCTTCACAATCGTTTCTTCTCTTAGCCACAAATCAAGTATTTTTTCTTCCTCGGTTGTGAAATAAGCCTTTTCTTTTATATTTAATACTTCTTGTTTTGTAAATTCAAGTCTTGTCATTTCACTCACCACAAACAGCATTAATAGTTTCAATGATTTTATCAGCATTTTCATTTACACCATTATCTCTGATTCTAATACTATCGACTATGGACCAACAGAGAGCAATCAGCATAACAGCATTTAATGCTATTAATATTCTAATATCCTTCTTGTATTCTTTAACTAGTGCCATTGCCATTGATGGTCTATTCATTTTAATCTCTCCACTTCCTTTTTTTTCATTATATAACAATAATTTAAATTTTGTAAATATTGTCATTAAATTACATTTTTTTGACATAAAAAAAAGAGAAGTGATTTCTCACTTCCCTTGATATAGCCATCCTAAAGCATGTGCTGTATTTTTTCCTACAATACCATCTTGAACTAAATTGTTTTTCTTTTGAAATTCTTTTACTTTTGCTAAAGTGTTATTTCCAAAGATTCCATCAGCTGTTGTTCCAATTATGCTTTGAAGTTTTTTTACATCATCACCTTTAGATCCCTTT
>JAZUBJ010000088.1:0-3131 GCA_045638445.1 Bacilli bacterium
TAAATAAGATATGTACATTACATAATTATCGTCTATTTCATTTAATAGTTTTAGATAGAACATATATCTTGTATTATTATTTCCTTTTATACATTGTGTTCTATTAAATCTTGTATAATCTATATTTGTTTCTTTATCAATCATTCCATCAAAGAAATCATGTGAGCATGTTCTTTCTGGATTTATTATGTAATAATAAATTGCTCTTGCTTTAGATTTTGTTAATGCTTTACTTAATCTTGTTATTTCTTTTCTATAATTTTCTCCTAATATGAATTTTGGATTTGTCATAAGTTCATATAAGTAACCTTTTGCATGAGTACTACTAGCAAGTATTTTCATATTTTCTTCATGAAATGGATCAGTTAATGATACTTTATTTATAGCTAAATTATTAACAGAACATGATGGATACTTATGTGTTGGTTGTAGTGATTCTTCTTTACAAGTTGAAATAAAAAACATGTCTCTTCTATGATGTTTACTTTGTAAAGAATTATGATCTGATGCTACTTCTGATAATACTTGTGCAACAAGTCTATTTTCTGCATTTGCTACAAGATACATATCGTCTACATGATGGTGATTATTCATATATGTTTTTTCTATTAATAACCATAAACAATATCTTATATGTTTTGCTTTTGAAAGTAACACTAAGTCTAAATAATAATTTTTACTATCAAGAAATTCTTTTTTAAATAAAACGTTCATTAGATGTTTACAATCCTGTGGACATTTTATTTTACACATTGCTTCTACTCTTTTTATGTAATCATCTTTATTAAGTAAATCTTTATTAATAAGATTATTTTGATCAAATGTTATATCACTTTTGTTTATATCTAATTTTAATAAATTATTATATTCTTTGTCATTTAATTTTTTTATCCATTTTATAAGTTCTTTTTCTGTTTTGAAATTAATATTATATCTATTTATTATTTCTTTTATTTTTGATACTTCTTTTTTCATATTGCCCTTCTTATTACTTTAGTTTTTTTACATATTCCCATGATATTTTTTCTGGGGGATTTTGTATTTGATCATATGCTAGTCTCATCATTTTTGATATATTTTGTGGATGAACACCGCCTGTTAATCCTCCGAACATTGGTATTAATATGCTTTCTATATTGTTTTGTTTTGCTTCTATTAATACAGATCTCATGCATTGATAGATTGCTCTTTCATCTTTTATTTTTTCTGGTATTCTCATAGTTGGTGTATGCATTAGTTTTTGTTTATCATTTATATCAATTATGAAACTTGTATATATTGGTTGTTCTCCATAATAGTTTTTTATTATATAATTTTGTACTTTTTCTTCTATATCCTCTTTAAAATACATTTTTATTGCTTTATCGTATCCTCCGTCCATAAGTCCATATGAATTTGCTGGGGAAACTATACATTCTACATAATATTCATCCATAAATGTTTTAAAATCAGTATTCACTAACACTACATCTTCTAAATCATCAAAGTATGGTACTAAGTATTTAAAGTTATCTTTATTTCTTTCAATTATATATATTTTCATACTACATCACTCTTATTATACATTATTTTATCAATATTTTTTTACTTTTTATTACTTGTTCTATTTCTACATTACTTCTTACATCTTGTGATATATTAAATTCTTCTATAAATCCATCTTTGTATTCTATAATATACCAATCATCATTACAAAATATTTTTTCTATATCGAATATATGTAATATTTCAAATTTGTCTAATTTATTTTCTAATTCAAATTTTATGTATCTTAATGAATTAATTTTTTTCATTATTTTTGATATGTATTCTGAATTATATTCTTCATTATTATCATAAGATAGAGTTTCTTCTCTTTCGTCTTGATATAAATATGAAGATTGGTATGATTTTATGTCATTGTTTGTAGTTATAACAAATTGCACATTTTTTGAATCTGAATAGTTTACTTCTTCAAGTGGTTTTGGCATAAATTCTGTTATTGTTTTTTTATCACTTAGTCTTCCTTTATATTTTTCTTGTTCACAAGTTTCGCTCATTAGATATGGATAGTTTTCTATTCCTTCAATCCTTTTATCAAAGTTTGTGTATCCGATTGTAACATTCTTTATACAGTTTTCTTTTTCATATTTATATGTTTCATCTATTAGTTTTTTTGATGCTTCTACATAAATATTTAGGAAATCTATTTTATTTGTTTTTTTAGATGTTTCTATGTTATCAAAGCAAATATGATTTCCATTTCTCCATAACCAGCTATGAGCAATTATTTCATTATCTTTTTTAATAACAAATATACGTCCATTTTGACTTGTCAGTGCATGACGTAAACATTGATATCCTACTCCTAGAACTGTAAAACAACAGTCAGTTATATTTCCTACTGCTAATGATAACATATCATCATATTTCAATATTTCATATGTGTAATCATCTTTTTGACCTGTTATTCTTGGTATTGTTGATGTTTTTCTTTCTAACATTTCATTATGTAATTTAAGTGTTTCTTTTACTATACTGTTATTACATCCTATATATTTAAATAATCCTTCTAGTCTATGGTATTTTGGTGGCAGTGAAATTTCGTCACTTTTTAAAAATTCAATTATTGTATTTAGATTTTTATCTTTTCCATTTATTTTTATCATTTCCCATTCATTAAATATTCTTGGAAAAAATTTGTATAAATCGCTATTTTTATTATCTAACATTTCTATTACTTTGTTATCATTAAATAGCATATTTATTATTCTTTTATTTAATATTGGTTCTCCTTGATTATTTATTTTTATATTTTTTACATCTACATTTCCTACTAAATGCTCTATAACTGGTATTTCACTATTGTGTTCAAGTATTTTTTTTGCATTATTAAATCCTACCATTAGCATTAATTTTAAAGTTAGTGATTTATGTAAACTTGAATCTATGTAACTATTTAATTTTTTATGATTTTTTACATTATAATTTTTTAACTGTTCAACCTTAAAATCTTTTGGATCAAATTCTATATCTCCTATTCTATTTATAAGAGCTATTTCTTCAATTGATTTTATATCGAATATTAGCGACATTGGACATCCGCCAATTATTCTTTTAAACAATAATTCTATTTCTTTTATATTATTCAA
>JAZUBJ010000089.1:0-9489 GCA_045638445.1 Bacilli bacterium
TACTTCAATACCTTCTGCAATTATATTGTTTGGATTCATTGAATAGAAATCATATTCATCACTGTATTCAATAATGCTTTGATAATCTTCAAGTTCATATGCTCTTCTAATGGCATCTTTTTTATAATAATCATAACTATAATATAAATGTAGTACTTCTGATACTGTCATGTCTTGACTAATATTTTTAATTACTATTTCTTTTATATATTCATCATCATATTTACTATATAAGTCAGCTAATTCTCTTACTAAATGACTTGATTTCATTTTAGCAAGTTTTAAAGCACTTTCACTCTTAAATCCAAATAATCCTCTTGGTTTTTTAACTTTAGCATTTTGTTTATCAAGTTCTTTTTCTTTCTTGATAATTTCTGCTTCAATTTCTTTTGTTTTTGGTAATTCTTTTGTATCTATTAATTCTTCGTAATCATTTTTGAATTGTTCAAATAAAGGTACAAATTTCGCATAATTATCATATTCTTCTAAACTGTATTTTAGCTTTAATAAAATTTCACAAACTTTGTTATATTCTTTTTCATTTGTTATATCAAAGTCAGGACCTAATAATGAATTAAATGCACCTTCTCTAATTTTATTTCCAGGTAAATAATGATTTATATCAATTTCACCTTTTGTAGCTAGTGATACAATTTTCTCTACTTCTTTATCAACTGATTCATTTAATTTAGAATAAGCATGTTTAAGTTTTTCTAAGCAATCATCATAATCTTTGATTCCTTTTTCTTGCATAGTAGTTTTTTGTAATTTTGAAATATATGCTTCAAATTTACTTGTATTTTTACGAATAAGTTTTCTAAAATTAAGTCCGATGTGAAGAATTAAATCTGGATTAACCCAATATATTTTTTCAAATACTTCTGATACTTTTTCATATTTTTTTTGAATACCGTATCTTACATCTAAAAATTCACTCATATATTCTTGTACATGAACATTATAGTCAAAATCTTCTTTATCTAATTTAACTCCGATAAATTCAAATTTATCTAAGAAACTATTTATAATGTCATTTAAAGAATTAAAATTAAATACATTATAATTATCAATTTGATAAAGTAACTCATCAAATCTTAATTTTTCAAAGAATGTATTTGATGGATTTAATAGAAATCTTGTTTGTTCTAATTCTACTAAATTTTCTCTTTCTTCATCATGCTTTTTTTCTTTTACTTCAAAAGAATGATTTTTAGCTAATAAATATGTTTTAACACTATTTTTATATTCAGTATATTTTTCAACATACTCATCTATAGTTTTATTTAATTTCTTTTGATTTGCTTTTGTTTTAACAGGCATAGATGTAATAAGTAGTCTTTTAGCATCTATATCTTTATTAATAAATTCTAAAAAATTATTCATCTTCATCCTCTTCCTTGTCATTTACTTCAATTTTATTTTCTTTTAAAAATGATAAAAATTCATCTATATTATTATATACATCAATTAGTTCATGTAGATCTAAAACTGATAAATCAAAATTTACTTTTTCTTCTTTTTTAGCCATAATTAATTATTCTCCTCATCATTAAATGAATCATAACCAAGTGTATCTTTTACAAATCCGATTGTAATATCAACATTTGTTCCACTTGATAAAGTTTCTAAACTATCTATATCTTGACCTTCAATCCATACATAAATTCTTGCTTTTGTATATCCATCAGGTACTGTAAACAATGGTTTTCCAAAGTCAGCTTCTGTTATTGTTTCTTGTAAGTTAAAATTCTCTGTATCTAAAGAATCTGTTCCAAAAATAGTTGATTCTATTGGCTTTCTTACAACTGGATTTACATTTGCATATGTTGGATATGGTTCTCCGTCAATAACTTCTATATCGTGTCTTGTAGCGTTATCTATAGCCATTTGTGTATGTTGAGTTTTAAATGGTTCAAATATAATTGCTTCACAATCATTGTTACACTTAATATTTTGAACTTCAGAAGGAGATGCAGTCATTGGTAGGCTTCCTACTTTTACTATACCAATTCTTAAAGAATTAATTAATCCTTGCATTTCTTCATCTAACTCTTCATTTATAGTAAATCCTGTACTACCGTCAAAATATAAATTATCAGCAACTGGCGATCCTGTATCATTTTTAAAGAATACATCAAATGCTAGAAAATATGAATATTTTTTTGGTGAACTTTGGTCATATAGTGTTGTTGTAACCATACCATTTTTCTTGTTTATAAAATCTGTATATAAAATACCTGTTGTAGTATATACATCAAAGAAATGTGAATTTCTACTACTGTTACCATTTGTAGAAACTGGAACAAGTCCATTAGCATTCCACATAGTTTTAAATCCTGGGTATGTTCTTCCAAGATCGTCATATAATAAATCTCTTGAAATATCTATATAATTACCATAAGTTACTGCGTCATGTGATATAGATAAACCATCATTTCTTGTAACTAACATATTAAAAGTATTAATTTTAACATTTAGTGTTGTTGAAAACCATGCATAACTTGATGCTATTAATAATACTGCTAGTAAAAATATAACAACCAATGTTAAGAAAATATTTCTTTTATTTTCTCTATACTTCAATACTACTTTTTCTTTAGTTTCTTTTACTCTTTGTCTTCTTGGTTTTTTTTCAGTAATATTAGTTTTTTTTGTTTTTACATTTTTTTCATTAACGGTATTTTTCTTTTTAGCAGTTGTTTTTACATTTGCTTTCTTAGTTGTTTTTGCCATAAAACACCTCCAGAATACAAATAAAGAGTAATAATAAATCTACTATTACTCCCTATCATACTCTAAATTACTTAATTATTTTTAATAATTTCATCTTGTTCGAATCTTTCTTTAGTAAATCCGAATTGAACTGTAACTTTCTTTCCTAAAGATGAGAAGTCATAGTTATCAATATCTTGTCCTTCAATCCAAACATATACTCTTACTTTAGTTACACTATTTGGAGCTAAAGTCATGAATGTTGGTCTCTTAACTCCGTTTTCAACTTTTTCAGTATCAGTAAAGTAATCCATAGCAACTAATTTAGCAGCTTTTTTATCATCTGCTGATAATGCCATATAATCTTTGTATGTCATTCTATTGCTTGTATAATTATTATAATCATCTCCATCGTATACATCTACGTTAGATCCAACTAATAATTCTTGAGCTACAGCATATGTTGTATATGCAGTACCATTTGCAACTGTTTTACAAGCTGTTCCTACTTTATAAGATGCATCATCACTTACAGTTGCTCCATCTCTTTCATAACATGCTTCTTCATACCAATTGATTGCATTTTGTACGTGTGCTTTATCATTTGGTTCCCAGATAGTAGCAGTTCTACAAATTCCTGTAGTAGTTTTAACTTTTTCACCATTTATAGTTTCTTCTACATCACTACATGTAATATCATTAATTTGTTTTTGAGTTGCACCATCTTGTTCTACACGTCCGATTTGAACAAATCCTACTCTTACAGAGTTTTCAATTCCTGTTCCTGGAATTCCATTTTCATCACTTCCAGTAACTCCGTTGAATGCTACTGTAACTTTAGAATCATCTGTTAAATAAATTGCTTCTTCATTTAACACATTATTATCTGCATAATATTCTTCTCCTGATTTATTTCTAATGAATAAATCGAATGCAACATATCCTTTTCCTTTAGTTAATGCATCATCAGTAGTAGCTGGATATGTAACTCTACTAGCTAATAATCTATAACCACCTTTTGTAGCAGTTAAACTTCCTTTTTCGAATAAAATCATTTCTGATTCGGCTTTATCTGTGTCACCTACTGATGACATTGGAATTAATCCACCTTCAGCCCATGTGTTTCTATGTCCTGTATATGGAGTAGCTTCTTTTGCATTTAATTCTTCAGTCCATTCAGCACCATCCATAGATAATTCTAATCCTTCGGCAGCTGCAATTTTTACGTCAAATTGACTAACTGAAACACTTTGCATTCCAATAAACCATGCATATGTTCCAACAATAAGCATTACTCCAAAAAGGCAACACATTAGAGCCATATTTCTTACTCTATTTGAACTTTTTTTGCTTCTTGCCATTTTTTATTACTCCTTATTTATTTTGTCTATATAATTAGTTTCCTTTAGTATAATCTCCGATTACATCTTCTGGTAATGTAGCAGTACCAGTTTTATCATAATCTACATCAACGTCAGTAAATCTTTCTTTAGTAAATCCAAAGTTAACTGTAATTGCATTTCCTAATTGTGCAAAATCATAGTTA
Source organism: Bacilli bacterium (assembly GCA_045638445.1). GTDB lineage: Bacteria > Bacillota_I > Bacilli_A > RF39 > UBA660 > CAG-1000. The sequence continues at coordinate 4,259 of JAZUBJ010000089.1, forward strand.
TCAATGTCTTGACCTTCAATCCAGATATATACTCTTACTTTAGTAATACTATTTGGTGCTAAAGTAATGAATTCTGGTCTATCCATACCTCTTAATAATTTTTCAGTATCTGTGAAATAATCATAAGAATGTAAATATTTATCTGTAACTGATTTAGTATATCCATTATATGCAGATCCATCATAAACATCTACGTTAGTATTGTTTTTATCATCAATTACTGTTGCAATTGCATATGTTGGATAAGCAGTATCATCAGATACAGTAGCACATTTTCCACCATAAGATGCTTCTTTAGTTACGTCATCTCCTGTTCTATGTAAACATGCTGTATTATACCAATTAATTGCATTTTGTACGTGATCTTTATCATTTGGTTCCCAAATTTGAGCTAATCTTGAATTACAGATTACTGTAACTCCATCTCCACCTGCACAAGATAATTTTTGGATTTTTTCATCACTTGTTTCAGTTGCTTCAACACGAGCAATTTGTGCAAATGCAACTCTTACAGAGTTTTCAATTCCTGTACCAGCTTCTCCTACTAATTCTTCTGGATTAGTAGCACCGCTACCACCATTAGTAGCAACTGTTACAGCTGAATCAGTTGTTAAATAAATTGCTTCTTCATTTAACACATTATTAGTTGAATAATATTCTTCTCCTGATAAGTTTTTGATGAATAAATCGAATGCAACATATCCTTCTGCTTCCGCATCTTTAGTGTTTTGAACTTTACTAGCTAAAATTCTATATCCACCAGGAGTAGTAGTTAAACTACCTTTTTCATATAATTCTAATTTTGAAGTAGTATTGTTAATAATTCCAACTGATGACATTGGAATTAAGTCACCCCATACGTTTTGATTTCCTTCATAAGAAATAGTTTTGTAGTTACTTTTGTTAATAGTAACACTTTCTGTGAAACTTGTTTGTTCTCCATTTAATGATAATGCTAAGCCATCAATAGCAGCAATTTTAACATCAAATGCAGTAACACTAACACTTTGCATACCGATGAACCATGCATATGTTGATGCTACTAAAAGAACAGCAAATAACCCAGTACTAAGAATCAATTTTTTTACTCTTTTGTCTTGTTTTTGATTTCTTTTTTTCATTTTTTTCCTTCCTTTTCTTTTTTATTCGTCTATAAATTCTGATTTAAAGTCCATGTGAACTTTAAATTCACCGCCTAAAATGTTATCTGTACATTCTAGGTCACTACCTTCAAGCCACATTACTACAGTAAACTTATGTATATCTTGTGGTTTGAAATTTGTAACATGTTCGCGAGTTACTAAATCTTGCGAAACAAATGCTATTGTACCCTTCTCAGGGTCGCCTGTTGCTGATTGCTTCGCATAGGTTTTAACTTCCTCATCGTCCTTGTAAAGCCTAATACGTACAGCTTCATCAACATTCTTGATGACATCATCAATAACAATTTCATACCAGTAGTCAGCTACTTCAACACCTTCATTTTCAATAAAGAATGTGTAAGCCAAATAGTTATCTCCATTATGGGAACCACCACCATGCTCATGAAGATTATTTGGTAACCAATGTTGTGAAATGTTATCAAATGTCTGCGGTGTTTTAGCGTATAATTCACTACGATAAATCTTATAGTCAACATTATCATAAATAAGTATTCCTTTTGAAAAATACATATTTTTGTCTAATGTTACGCTAAAATTTCCATTATTATAAACAATACCAATTACAAAATACATCATGGCTAAGAAAAGTAAAATTAAAAGTAATATCAAGTATAATATTTTTTTAATTTTTCTCTCACGTCTTAATTTTTCACTACTTAATTTAATTTCTCCCATACAATACCTCGTTATATAGTCATATTTTATTGTCTCTCTATTATGTAATTATAACCATACTCTGATATTTTTTATAATACAATTAAATTATATAAAATATCATGGTTCATGTCAATATAGATTGTCGAATTTTGCCGTGCTTGTCTATATAAAAAAAGTGTTTTTTTCACACTTTTTTTTATTCACTTGGAGTTGCAACAGCACTTAAATTTTGTTCGAATTTAATATTAGCCTTTATTTGTAATGGTACCTTATCTTCTTGTGTTGCAATTAATGTATCCTCTTCATCACTCATTGTTGCTGTTTCTCCATCAAACCATTCAAAGTATACTCTTATAGTAAATGGTTCAAATTTGAATTCTTCATCACTTGTTGTTGAAGCTCTTTTGTAAAATTTTGTTCCAGCTATTTCGTTATTTTCTACAGCTTTTTTTACTTCAGGTTTTTCTCCCTCTAAAATTGAATATTCTGAAATTAACAAGTCTGGCATATTTTCATTTAATACTTCTAATGTAACATTATAATCAAATGTTATTTCTGTGTTACTAGGATCAATTTCAATATCAAAGTATCCTGTTGAAGAAGGAGCTATTTTATTTGCTGCAATATTTGAATTTTCATCAATTACTGGAGTTAATTCAATACTTGTTGTATTTCCGCTAGTAATATCGCTTTCATTTACAAGAATTTTCCATGTTGCAAATTGAACTTCTAAATTTCCGGTTGTATCTGCTACATATCTTGAATAAGTATTACTCATAAGTGACATTGTTACTGCTAAAGTTACGATTATAAATAATATTTTCAATCTTGTTTTCATATCTAGTCCTCCTCTATGATTTAATTATACTTTAGGCTCTTATTGTACACAATATTTGACAATTTAAATTACACACAATTTTACACTTTTTTTGTTTAGTTTTGTGTCAAATAAAAAATCTACTTTCGTAGATTTTTATTCTTCATATACTTTATCTTTTGATATTTTTATTATTGGTGTTACATAACAATCTGCTGATTTATTTTCAGGATATATTTTCATAACTCCTTCTCTATCTTTCTTCATTGCAAATGCTTTTGTACTGTCATATTCATAGTTTAACCAATAACACTTATTTGTAGCTAAATAATCAAATTTATTAGCATCATACTCAATATATCCGTTATACTTAATTACTTGATCTTTTATATAATTATCGAATCTTGATTCATTAGTTACATAACCTACTATTGAATCACTTAATGGAATATTTTGACCAGTTGAGACAATTTTTTCTCTTTTTAGAATTGTATTATGTACATCAAGTGATACTACATTTATTAAATCTTTTAAGTCAAATGTCTTTGTTTCTGTTGTCCATTCATTATCAATTTGATTATAAATACTTTCACTTAATTCATAAGTTCCATGCCCATAATCATTTAATAGATTTGGTATTAAATATACAAATTCTTCTTCTTCACGATACGTTGATATCATATTTGTTTTAAAACAATTACCTTCGATTTTATTGCATACAGTATCTTCTTTTGGATTATATAAAATCATATTTCCAGTATTATAAGTAAATTTATCGACACTTTGTTCTGCTAGGAGTGATATTACTACTTTTATACTTGTTCTTGCATTATAATTTTCATCTTCGGTTTCAAGTTTTTTCTCGTTAGATTGAAAATCATATGTTTTATCTCCCCAGATACTATCATTTTCATCATTATCTGAGTCTAATGGCCATGATACACTTAAATCAATTGATGCTTCTCCAATATGTGCATCTATATATTGTTTATTCATACTTACATCTATACTAAATGGATAATCATTAGTCAAATGATCAAGTAGTTCTCTTTGATTAATAGTTGTATCTAACTCATCATTAAGAATTCTGATACTTTCAATTTTATATGATAGTTTTGCATCACTATCACCTTTGTTTTTTATATTAATTGACTCTACTATTGTATCCATTCCTGGATATATATTTGTAAGTGGAATAACTATTTCATTTTCTGCACTACTTTCACCATTAAATTCAATATGCCATGCTTTAATATCAACATCTAATCCACTACTTGCCATACCTGTGTATGCAAACCATGCAAGGGTTACTGAAATAAATGAAATTGTAACAAAAAACAATGAAATTAAATTTAACTTCAAATATCGTTTGTGTTTCTTTTCCATATTTTCCCTCCCTTGCTTTATTTATTCTTTATTTTATTCTTCTCTTCTTTTTGTTCTCTTTTTTGTTTTTTCTTCTTTTTCTTCTTTTTCAGCTTTTCTTTTTTTTGCTCTATTTATTTTTTCTTCATCTTTTTCAAGTAATAATGATACGAATTCTGAACCTATTACATAAAATACAGGTATTATTACAAATATAAACATTCCTGTTGGTTTTGCAACTACACCATATATTGCTGATAATATTTTAGCTTCATGTACAATTACACCATATATTTGTTCAGATTTTACAATTGGATCTTCAGCTGCATTTGCAATTCCCTTTGTATGAAATAATAGATTTCCTTCTTTATCTTTTTCTATTTCTACTACTTGGTGAGTTACAACTTTATCTTTGAAGTTTCCTTTTGTTCCTAGATAACTTATATTATCTCCAACTTTTATTTTACTTGGTTCTCTTTCTTGAGCAAGTAATACATCCCCTATTTCATATTCTGGAGCCATACTACCTGATACAACAGTAAATAGTCTAAAGTTTAAAAATGAAATTTCATTATTACTAAATCTTTGAAGGCATACAACAAGAGCGAAACAAACCACAAATATTATTAACAAAACATTAACTACTTGTTTAATATATTTAAATGATTTTTTCATTATAACCCCTCCGTCCTTTCTAGATATTCATCCATTACAGTTTTAAATTTCTTTTTAACATCATCTATTCCAACCAATCTACTATTCTTTTTATTCTTATTTTCCTTAAGTAACATATTTATTAATTGTTCGTCAGTAATATCGTAACCACAATTTTTCAATATTTCTAGTGTTTGTTCAACTTCATCTAAAAGTAATAACACTAAATAATCTGCCATTTTATGTTTTTGATTTGTTTTAAGTTTTGATATAGAATCCAAAACACAATATATTTTTAACGCAGAATGATCTACATATTTAATTAGTTCATTTTTTTCTTTATTTAAATTGTCTTTTATATTCTCGTTGTCTTCTAAATCATACTTTCTTAAATAATCCCATAAAAGTACTGCAATTTGAAAGTTTGGATTTTTTAATATTACATTAGTTTTTTTAATTGGTGGATTTATAGGACGTGTATGTGCTTTTTCTAAAGCAGTATACATTTCACTTTTTTTCCAACTACCAATATATTCTTTAATTCTTTTAATTCTTTTAAATAATACTTTAATTTC
>JAZUBJ010000090.1:0-4301 GCA_045638445.1 Bacilli bacterium
TTCTAGTTTTAAATTTGTATAATACATATACTATTACATTAATTGCTAGTAATGTAATTACTATAATTGAATATTCTTTTAATTCACTAAAATATATTCCTAATAATAATAGTACTAGAACTGTCCCTATACTTAAAATAAGTATTTCCATTTTATTATTATTTTCCATTATTTACTTCTCCTATATTCATCTATTAATATACTAAAATATCCAACATAAGGTACTATTAATTTTACCTCTCCTTTAATATCCTCATATGCTAAAGGAATTTCATCATCAACATTATTGGCATCCCCTTTTGTATAATAAGCTTCTTTATTATTAACTATTTTTAGTTTATCTATACGGTGAATTATCGGTCTTCCATTATGTTCAAAAAAGACAATATCTCCTTCTTTCAACTCTTCTTTTGTTGGATTTTGATTAATAACCACTGCATCCCCTTTATTAAAAGTAGGAACCATAGAATCTGAACCTACTGCAATTAAGGTATATTTAAATACGCCTGAAACAAGTGCAACAACAAATATCACAAATGTTGAATAAGCAAAATCTACAATATCAAGTTTCTTTGTTTTAAAATTATGTTCTTTATAAGATCTTTCATTTGCTAATTTATACATTGAGAGATATACTATTTCATAAAATACAACATTGACAATAACTTGTATTGATTCCCCAAAATTTGGAAAAATTGGGGCAAAATAAACATACAAATCAAATATTCCTCTGTATATCAATGGTAATTTAATTCCCATTTTATATGATAAATAAGATAACATATAATGTTTAGCTGTCAGTGGTATTAATGAACTCGCTATCAATCTAAATATTCCTTCTGTTGTTGATATCTTATAACTGTTTATTGACATTAATAGTTCCAATATTATTATAATTGCCGTAATTATTACAATTGGATATTTTTTGTCTTTATTCGCCTGTATAACAACATATCTTAATACTTCGGTTGTTAGTATGAAAAATATTGGCGATATTATATGTTTTATAATACTTATTGGTTCTAACGAATAAGAGTTTTTTAAAAAACTAATAAATATACCTATACCGTAAGTAATTAAAAAATATACTACTATTTCATATAATAAAAGATTTTTTGCATGTTTTTCTAATATTTTATCCGGTGTTTTTCTTATCCCAAAAAATATTATTGATATAAAACTTATTATGATAAGAACTATAGGTGATATAATTTTTTCTAAATGTAAATATTTAGTTATAATTAACGTTTTATATATATAAATATAAATACATAAAACCAAAAATAACACTATATTTTTTATATCCCTCTTCTTCATTATACTCCTCATTATTTTTTTATATTTGTAAAATTATTTATAAAACAAACTAGTTTAAGCTAGTTTGTTTTATCTGTTTTTAATCAACTAATAAGTATGCCCAGTTTGTATCATCAGCTTCCCACCATACAATTGACATCGCATTTACCCCTTCTGGCACAGTTAAATAATTATTAGATACATATTCTGCGTTTACTTCAGCAGGTGAGAAGGAAGAAACTATTGTATTATCCATTAAATATGTTACTCTAATTCCGGCTTGTCCACCAGTAGGAGGAGTTGTATCATTAAATGAACTTGATTGAACTTTGTCACCAGGTACTACTGGAATTACTATTGAAACTGCTTTAATTCCTGTTGAAGATGAATCATCATATGCTGTTGCGGTATAATATCCATTTCTAGGAGTTAATGCTGTATACAAGTTTGTTGTACTTGTTAAATTATTAGGTAACGCTTGTGCATAAGCATTAGCTGTTGTTCTTTCCGCATTACTGCTATTACCACCTGAGATATTTGAACTATCAGAATTATCTTTTATTTCATTTGAAATCAAATTTTTTGTTACATAATCGCTAATTAAATCCATACCTGTTGCATTAGGATGAATACCATCTGCTAAATAAGCTGTAGTTATACCAGACTCTCTTAAATCTATATATTTAATATCAAAATGTTCACAAATTTTAATAATCTCTGCATTATATGCTGTTAATTCAGCTAATGTATAATATGAACTAGTATATGTTGGTAACAATACAACTATTTCAGCATTTGGATATAAGTATTGCATCCTTAGTATTGCCATTGTGTATGCCTCAACAAAATTTGTATATGTAGTTGCTGTTGTATCTAATGTTGTTGCATATGATGCTGTAGGATCAAAAGTTCCCATTGTAACTGCTCCTCCAATATCATTTGTACCACCATAGAATAAAATTAAATCAGGTGTACCGTTATCATCTAGTTTTTGTAATCTTGTCATACCTGCCATAGCTGCATCCGGACCATAATCTCCTGAGTTTGTAGATGATGTATTTAGTACTCTAGAACCAGCCCAACTATCATTTATACCTAATATCATATTATTTTCATTAATTACTTGTCCCCACCAAGTCTCATCATATGGCATATATAGTAATCCACCAGTCGCTTCTGCTTCAGTTTGTACATATCTCGCCCTATTTCCGGCTGGAATATATCCTTTTAATGTAGATATGCTATCGCCTAATATCGAAACAATTGCACCATCATATTTACCATCTTTTTCAGTTTCTACATAATTAACTTCAAATTCGAAACTTAATCTTTGTTCTGATGTTGTTGGATAACTTTCTGGATCTTCCTGATATTTTATTAGCACTTCTATTGTGTCGGTAGTCTTTTTAGGTAAAATATCGCCAACAGATACATCTCTTCCATTGGAATATTTAACATCAAACGTTAAGTATTTTTGTTGTTCTTCTGTTAGCTCTGTCATATCAAAACTTTCAAGTTCAGCATTTAATGTTCCTGAATTTACCACGTCTACAGTAAAGCCATAATAATCACCAGGAGAATCTAAAGCAACATCAAACGAAAGCGATGTATCGTCACTTCCAATTACTGCTGCTTTAGTCGGAATTACACTCCCTTCTTTTTCCTGGATATTTGCAAATTTAATTGTAAAATTATTATTTTTTATTGTTGTTGTCCCAAGAATATTTAATTTAGTTTTTAATGTAGCATAACCTATTCCTAAAATCAGTATTAATAAAATTATTATTAATAAATGTTTTTTATTATCTTTATAATTCATCTTTTTTTCCTCCTATTGCACTAATAAGTATGCCCAGTTTGTATCATCAGCTTCCCACCATACAATTGACATCGCATTTACCCCTTCTGGCACAGTTAAATAATTATTAGATACATATTCTTTATTTACTTCAGTAGGTGAGATGGAAGAAACTATTGTATTATCCATTAAATATGTTACTCTAATTCCGGCTTGTCCACCAGTAGGAGGAGTTGTATCATTAAATGAACTTGATTGAACTTTATCACCAGGTACTACTGGAATTACTATTGAAACTGCTTTAAGTCCTGTTGGAGTTGAATCATCATATTCTGTTGCAGTATAATATCCAATTTTAGGAGTTAATGCTGTATACAAGTTTGTTGTGCTTGTTAAGTCATCAGGTAATGCCTGTGCATGAGAATTCAATGTTGTTCTTACTACCTCTGAAGGTTCAACACCTTCTACATAATTTATACTAAAGGAAAAATTTAAAGTTTGTTCAGAAGTACTAGGCATTTCCTCAGGGCTTTCTTTGTAAGATATCAATACACTTATTGTATTAGTTTCATTTTCTCCCAAAAAATCTCCAATATTTATTGCTGTTCCATCAACATAGTTTATTTCATATGATAAATATTTTTGTTGTTCTTCCGTTAAAACTGTTTTATTAAAACTTTCAATTACGGCACTTAAAGACCCATCATTTACTATATCTAGATTAAAACCATAGAATTCCCCCGGATTTGATAAAATCACGTCAAATGATACCGATATATTATCAGAACCAATAGTTGCTACTTTAGTAGGTGTGACACTTCCTTCTTTTTCAACTATATTGGCAAATTTAATTGAAAAGTTGTTGTTTTTTATTGTAGTTGTTCCTGTGATTGTTAATTGTAATTTTAATGATGCATATCCAACGCCAACTATCAATAATAATAATAAAACAATCATAATTATTTGCTTTGTTTTCCTATTCATACTTTTTACCTACTCTATAATAATTATAAATTATTTTTGAAATTTAATCAATGTTATTTTTGTCTCGATTTATCTATTATATTAAGTCGTAATATTATTATTTTGCTTTATATATATATTATTTTATTAAAATGAACATACTAAATTTAGATTATCTAAATAATCTAAAAATTCTTTATTTGTCATTTTGTTTATTTTGTTAATTGATTCATTTGAATAATAC
>JAZUBJ010000091.1:0-2145 GCA_045638445.1 Bacilli bacterium
TCTTCATATAAATGGAGGAATAAATCCTACGAAAACACTTTATAATTTACCACAAACATGGAATCCATACTCAACAAGTACTGAATATTTAACAGAGGTAACTTTACCAGCCGGAAAAGAGATATCTGGATGGACTTTTATTGGATACAAACCTGGAAATAGTCAAGCTGTTGGGACTGTTAAATTTGATAATGATGATATTGGAAAACCATTCAAAGCTGAATATAGTGTTTGGCCATTTATAAGAAGTGTATATCAAAGAAATGTAACACTTGATTATAATGCAAATGGTGGAACTGGTACAACTGAGAGTCAAACAAAAGTGCAATATTATAATTCTGGATTTGCATCTGAAAATTCAAATAGAGAAGCTAATGTTTCTAAACCTGTATTTAATTTAGCAACTAATAAATTTAATAATTCTGGTTATTCATTTAGAATATGGGCTGAGGGAAGTGAAAGTGGTACTGAATATGCTGCTGGTTCATCATATACTTTTGCTCCTGAAGTAACTCAATCTAATAAAACAGTATTTTATGCTAAGTGGAATATATTAGATTATACAATTACGTATAACTTAAATGGTGGAACTAGTCCAAGTGGTATAAAAAATGGTTATAAGGTAACTGATGAAACATATACACTTCCAACACCAACAAGAACTGGTTATACATTTGCTGGATGGTATACTGAGAGTTCATTTACTAATAAAGTTACAAGTATTCCTAAGGGTTCTACTGGAAATAAAACATTCTATGCAAAATGGAATGAAAATTATCTTCTTGTTTATTATGAGCCAAAAGATGCAACAGTAATTAAATATGAAAATGTAGATAAAAATGCGACAGATTTTAAAAATGAATCATATTCTAAATATTATTATAGTGTAACTACTGATACTGGACTTGCAAATGTTCAAAATACTGAATACATTTATTTAGCAAGAACTGGATATAAACCAACAGGGTATTGGTATAATGGTTCAATTAAACTTGCTGAAGATATTAGTGTATCTGGAAAAACATTATCAGAACATTTTGGTCTTGATATATCTTCTAGTAGTAAATCATTAACAATTTATCCAGAATGGGAAATTATTAATTATACAATAACGTATAATTTAAATGGTGGAAGTAATCCAAGTAGTGCAAAGTTAACTTATACAATTAATGATGCTTATACGTTACCAACACCAACAAAATCTGGTCAAGTATTTGATGGATGGTATACAACATCAACATTTACTGGTAGTAAAGTTACAAGTATTGCCAAAGGTTCTACAGGAAATAAAACATTTTATGCAAAATGGAAGAGTAATAGAGTATACTTGGTACAAAATGGTCAAGATCAAACCTCTGTAACAGGTGGATGGAATACATACGATCATTATCTTGCGGGTGGATATGGACGTGATCCTGATGTAAGTTTTGATTCTACAAGAATGAAAGTTTGGGAAGATAACTATACTAATTGTTCTGGAACAGTTTATACAAGAAATAAAATAAATTTTGCTGGGTTTACTAAATTGGTATTTGATGGAACTGTTGTAGAAGGAATGGATTTAGGTGCTTCTTTAAAAATTAAAACTCAAGCTGGAAGTGATTGGAGTGATTATAAAGTTTATACGCACAATTGGGATATATATGATGATGATACAAAAACTGAACAATTTAATGGAGATGTAACTATTGATATTTCAAGTTATAATGGTTCGTATGTAGTGGGATTTGGAATATTTGGAAATAATCATAAGAGTCCTAGTGCGGTAAGAGTTTATAATTTATGGCTTGAATAATAAAAAAACTTCTTTATATTATTAAAGAAGTTTTTTATTTAAAATTTAAGATTATCTATTATCTATTTTTGTGTTATACTTATTATAATAGAGGTGATAAGGTGAAGAATAAGAAAGGTTTTACTTTAGTAGAAATTGTTGCTGCTATTGCAATAATGGCTATTATTGGTTTGATTGCTGTTCCTTCAGTAATCAAAAAATTTAATACTAGTAGAATTCAAGCTATGACAATACAAGAAAATAAACTAGTTGAAGCTGGTGATATTTTACTTGATGATTATTGTAAGGATGCACTTGATGATGAGAAAAAAAGAAAGTGTAAATTTTATTATCAAGATCTTGCATTAAGT
>JAZUBJ010000092.1:0-7925 GCA_045638445.1 Bacilli bacterium
ACTTATCTTGGAACATATACTATCAGAATAAAACTGAAGCAAAGTTACAATTTCAAGTCCGTTCGCTCGAAAAACCTCCGTAACTAACTATATTTCAATAATTTCAAAGAACAATCTCGGATTTTAATGGGACAGTAGTGATAGAAAATCTATAAACACATGAATGTCTATTTCATAAATCCATGCTATATATCCCCTGAAAAACTCAATATTATATCAGAGGTCTTATGTGTTAATCAGATTATCAATCTGGTCAAATCCCAAAAATATCAGATTTCAAGTTTGAATCCTCAATTTGAAATACACAATCTATGTGACAAAGACCAGAATGATTTATTAAAAGAGGCAGTATATAAGTTCATAGCACCAATCTCTAAACTTATTATAGAAGATGGAAAATGGAAAGGAGATATAGAAGTCTTAGATTTATATCAAAAAAGTTATTCTGGTAATCCAATTCATAATCTTGTTAAATGCAAAGAGAAAAATTTCCTTATTTTATTTGAACATGATGACGAATTTTGGACATCATTTTCAGAATATGCCATAACTATTTTAAATAAATATGGGGCTAAATATAACTATTCGGATAGAATTTGTTTTTGTAAAATAGACAAGTCCTTGAATAACACATGGATATATTTAGAGAAGAAAAAGAAATGCTTAATATGTAAAAATCAAGAATCTTTGTATGACCCTTTATTATCATATATTAATATTAAAGTAAAAGAAAGACATCAACATAAAATAGGTTCCAACTCTATATTTAAGTTTTTATTAACATCAGAAGGTTTTATTGAATATGAAAACAAATTATTCATACTATCTGTAAATGTTATTAACAATAGAATCAACCGTAATAAATACTATCAAGCTAGTAGACCCGAAACAAGCGAAGAATATAATAGTTTTGATAGAGGAGAAGAAGAATTTCATTATATAATGGAAAACGGTGGTGATTGGATTAGAGATTAAATATGCATGGACAGCTTATGGAAGATAAAAATTATAAACACATTTTCAAAGAGTATTATTCTGTAGAAAGTAATAACTTATTAGGGATATGTAAAGAGAAATGGAATTCTTATGAAGGAAAAAGAGAATACCTTTATATAACTCCTCAATGTTATAGTTCGATAGATTCTATAATAATAAATTCCGATGAATATTATTCAGGTACTTTATTAGGATTTATTGTAAAAATAGAGAATAAATGCGGTATTGTTAATAAAGAAGGAGATATTATTATACCAATACAATATGATAGTATCGCATATTACCGAAACTATAGCGATTTTTTACATGTTTTATTAGATGGGAAATGGGGAGTTATAACTTTTGATGGTACATCTATAATTCCATGTCTTTATGATAATATTTGGAAACAAAGTAATAATTTCTTTTTTGTATTTGCAAATGACAAGAAGGGTATATATACTGTAAAAGGCGAATTGATTATGCCCGTTATTTATGATGATATTGAAATACATAGTTTAAATAATGGTGAATCTGATGATTATTATTTCATAGTTTCTACTGAAGGTCAATATGAAATCATAAAACAAGATAGAACTAATTTTATTCCTGGAAAATTTGACAATTGTGTACTAAATTATGAATTAGGAATTTGCACATGCAAAAAAGGGAAATGGACTCTTTATGATACAAAAGGTAATATCTTAATCCCTTTTTTTGATTCTATAGAAGAGAAAAACACATGGGTGCGTACTTCTAAATCTCACTCATATGATAATTACTACAAATTTTATATAGATAATAACATTGGACTATTTGATTGTGAAAAGAAGGAGATTATATTAGAAGCTTTTTATGATAACATTGAGTTTAAGGAAAATGGAATAATTGTAAGTCAAAACAATAAAAAAGGACTCTACAATTTTGAAGGTAATGAAATAGTTGCACCATTTTTTCAATCTATAGAATATATCGCCAATGACTATTTCATCATACAAAATGAATCCAAGAAAGGGTTGGTCTGGTTTTCTAAAAAGAAGACCTTACCTTGCATATATGAAGAAATCGAAGTTTATCAACATTACGATTTATATTTCACTATAATTAGCTCTGGAAAAAAAGGATTAATAGATTCAAATCTTAAAATTATATTATCAGCAATTTACGATGAATTTATAATTGATTTTCATCAAGTTAAAATCCGCATTGACAATAAATGGGGACTTTATAATTTTGACGAAAAAAGAATTGTTATACCTGTTCATTATTCTTCTATTGAAAACATAATTAGCTCCTCATATGTTGTTGTTAAATTAGATAAACTTATAGGAATATATTCCCTTAGTGGTAATGAAAAACTACCTGTAATTTATCACGACATTAAGGCTGTAAATATTTATCATTGTTATTTTTACATAATTAGATTAGACAATCAATTTGGAGTTCTGAACTCATCAATGAATCTAATAGTCCCATGTAAATACGGCAACATAGAATTTTATGATAGAGCATTTATAATTGGCGAAAATAACAATAATAAAACAATTATGGATTTAAATGGAAATATCATAGAATCTGATATTATTGCATTTAAAGAAATTTATTCCTATAAAAATATTAATTCTTATTACAAAGATTATTTAACAAAAAACATAAACAACAAAATAGGAATCATACATCATGGTCTAAATACAGAAAAAACTATAATTCCTGTAAATTATATAAAAGCTGAAATTATAGAATCAAATAATAAAAATGTGTTTTATAAAGTTCTTGAAGATGATAGATGGGGGCTATTTTATGTTAACACTCATTATTGTAATTATAGCAATAAGGCTACATATAATATTAATACAGAAGTTGTATTTCCATGTAAATTCAACACAATCAAACACTTACCATTTTCTTCTTCAAAAGAAATAGAATATTTCATTGTTTCCGAAAATTGCAATTATGGAGTTTGTGAAATCATAATTAACAAATCTTTAAATTGTAAAATAATACTACCTTGCAAATTCGAAGAAATTAGATTGTTATATGATTTTTTAATAGCTAAAAGAAATCAAAAATACGAAATATACAATATTTTAGGCGAAAAAATAATAGAGCAAGAATTCAATTCCATAAACACAATCGGCTATAAATATATCATAGGAAAAACAGACCAAATTATGGGTGTTTATTTAAATGATGGAATAGAACTATTCTCTTCTTATTTTGACAAAATAGAAGAATATGGATATTCAACATTACATGGATTTAAAGTGCAAAAATATGGTTTATGGGGGTTGAAGTCTTTAGAAGGTAAAGATATAATACCTCCACTCTATGAAGATATTAAAGAATTTAAAGATGAATACGGTAATTTTCTTTGTCATGTAGCTCAAATAAAAGGTCAAAAAGTTTGTTACACAAAAAAAGGTGTAAAAATTAATGACCCAGCAGAAGTCATTGAATATATAAATTGTCACCATGTCTTTAAAGTTAAAGCAAATGGATTATGGGGACTTATATCATATTGGAAAAATTCTGATAGCCCTACAACTATAATATCCCCTATTTATGATTCTATCAACTTTATAATAAAAGATGACAATCATAAAATAATTATTGTAAATAAATACAACAAATATGGATTATATTTATTTACAGGTAGAGAAATATGTCCACTTACTATAGATTTCATTGACGAATGGACTGGAAGAAACTATTTTTTAAAAATTAGAAGTGGGAATAAATATGGAATAGTTAGTATTATTGATGAAAAACTTATTGTACCTATTAAATATGACAAAATTCGGATTGATGATTATTTATATACCTCTTTAAACAATCTCCATGGATTATACGATTTTGATGGTGAAGAAATATGTCCGACAATATATGATAGAATAAAGCTTATTGGACATGAGATTCTTGTCAAGAAAAACAACCTATGGGGAGTATTAAACTTTCTTCCTGAATTATTTGAAAATGTCGAAATCCACAGATTATATGCTAAATTAAAAATAAACAAGTTTAGTAATATAAAACAGATAAATTGGGAACAAGTACAAAATAAAGGAGAAATATTATTTCTATTTATATATATCAGCACTGAAAAACGTTGGGTAGTATATAATAAAGAAGGAATAGATATAAACACTCCTGTTTTTACAGATTTTATATTTATAAGCAACACTATAGCTTTAAAAATCAACGAAAAATGGGGTGTTTTCGATTATAATTTTAATCAAAAAATAGCTCCATCATACCAAACTATAGAAACAACATTTTTAAAAATAGACAATGGCATAATAAATAAATATGATGATTGTATCATCGTTCAGGATATACATAAAAAATATGGATGCATAAATACTAATGGTAATATTATTATTCCGTTTATTTATGATTATCTTGTCAAAGGAAATTCTATAACTGAATATTATGGAAGAATTGATGACAATAGATATAATTTAGACAAAACAGGAAAACTTATTGCTACAAAAAAAATATCGTGGAATAATTTAAGTTTAGGTTATGAATATGGTATTTTTGAAGATGATATAAACAGGGAAGTTTTGTAAAATGAAGATATTAAAAGGAATTACAAAGTTTATAATTGGCTTGCTTGTGGTAGTAGCAGGCATTATGCTTTATGCTGAAAATGCCAACTACACTTTAGACAAAGAGAAAGCAGCTGCATACGTTACGAAAAACGCAGAAGTGAAATCAAGAACATGGTGTGCGTGGTATGTAATGCGTGCTTTGCAAGAAGGTGGATGCCCTATCTACTTGTTACCTGCTTATGGTTATTCGTGGTTGCTTCCAAGAATGGACTTTGTGGAAGTAAGTAAAGAAAACTATGTTCCACAAAAAGGTGATTTGATTGTGTTTCCTGCTATTGGTAAACATATCTGGGGACATATCCAAATGTGGAACGGCAAACAATGGGTGTCTGATTTCAGACAGAAGAATATGATACCTGCCAAAGCCTACCATAAAACCAAGTGGCAAATATTCAGATATAAAGGAAAGAAATGAAAAAGGCAATCATAATAGGAATATTATTAGGGATAGCTTGGCTTGGTATGGCTATCCTGTTTCCTAATAAAAATAAATCAGTCAAGATTAAAGAACTGAACTATGCTTCTTTATTCAATGACCAAAACGGAGTTCAGCTAAAATCAGCAGCACAATTTGGAATCAAACAACCATTAAAGAATAGGGATGCAGCAGATGATGTGAAAGATGGTTTGGTCAGAATTAGAAGCAATAGCCACTATAGCATTGCTAAACTTACGCACTCCATTCCATACTTAACGGATGGAGCAGCAGAACTACTTGATATGATTGGAAAGAACTTCTTGGATTCTTTAGAAAGTAAGGGTTTGAATCCAAACAAGATTATCGTAACTTCCGTTTTGAGAACGCAAGAAGACATCAAGAAATTACAGAAGTCAGGAAATCCTAATGCTATCAAGAACTCTGCCCATTGCTATGCTACTACCTTTGATATAGCTTACGCTTATTATGATAAGAGTTGGTTTAAGGACTTTCGTTTCTGTGAATCTGTAGAGCCTGAAACATTAAAGAAAGTCTTAGGTGAAGTGCTTAGGGATTTGAGAAAGCAGAAGAAATGCTATGTGAAATACGAAGTAAAACAAAGGTGCTTTCATATTACGACAAGGATATAATATGAAATGGTTTAAACGGATAATAATAGGATTCTTTCTTACTATTTTGATAGGCATAGTAACCATAGCAGTCTGTAACCTAATAGTAATTCATAGCACCAAAGACAGAATCTATGATAATGTTAAGGAGATACCATACAAAGAAGTAGGATTGCTATTAGGCACATCACCTGTAGCAAGATTTGGCGGCACTAATATCTATTTCACATATAGAATTGATGCTGCTGTTAAACTATACAAAGCAAAGAAGATTAGTCGCATATTGATTAGTGGCGATGGAAAGAATAGTAAAGGCTATGATGAACCTCAATGCATGAAAAGACTTTTGGTTGAACGAGGAATACCCGCTAATGTCATTACATTGGACAAGAAAGGACTTAGAACCTATGATTCAGTTATTAGAGCAAGGGACATATATGGTGTTTCAGATTGCACTGTTATATCACAGCAATTCCATAATGAAAGGACTATCTTTCTTGCTGACCATCATGATATAGATGCAATAGGATTCAATGCTAAAGATGCTCCTTATAAGTATGGAAAACCTGCCATTATGGTAAAGATTAGAGAACTACTAGCCAAAGTCAAAGTTTTTACAGACTTGATATAACAAATAAAGCCAGACCATCCAATTAAGGACAGTCTGGCTTTTGGCTTACATAAAAACGTTAAATTATTTCATTCAGTCTATGAGTGACTTACATTATATACGAATATACGAAGTTTATAGGCTAAATCAAAATGAATGAAACTGAATTTAAAAAAATGAAGTAGAAGTGAAAATATAGTAAAGTGGAACATTTTTTTAAGAAAAATACTTTTATAGTCCCCCTTCAAATTTTGTTCCACTTATGTCTATTATAAAGACTATATACAGATTTTCTCTGTTTTTTAGGGATTGGAAAGCTACTTATCTTTATTTATTCAGTAAGTTGAATCATGAGAAAAAGAAAGACCTCGCTCCCAACTTACTTAATTGATTTGTTGTTAGATAAAGATGAAATCACTAATTTTGCAATATCTAATTAGAACAACATGTGCGAATACAAAGAAATAGAAAACATCAAGCTTTCTAATGGCAAGACCATCAAGCAAGTGAATGAAGAAGTCCGCAAGGAAGTGGAACGCATTTATCTGGAAGGATGGGCTAAAGGAATCTCTATACCTTTCTGGGATGATAAAGGTAACTATTACTTAGCTAATCCAGATGGTAGCGAAGATTTGGTTAGTTATGACACAGAAACAAGAAGCTACCAAGTTTTGTCAAGAGTTGCACAAGTAGGTCAAGGTAGATACGCATACCTTATTAAACAATAAGAGGACATGAAGCCGAGACCAGAGTTTACCGTTATTGCAGGTCCGAATGGAGCAGGGAAAAGCAGACTTTGCCCCTACTACATTCATTGCAAGTCTTTCGATGGTGATTTGCTTGCCATGAACCTACGCAAAGAACATCCGGAATGGGAAGAACGATGGATAGGTGGAACGGTTGCAAGTACATTACAGAAGCAGAAAGACGAAGCTATAGCATCACTAAAAGATTTTGCTTTTGAAACAAACTTCTCCAATGACCTTATCTTGAATATGATTCATGAATTCAAAAAAGCAGGATATAAAATTTCCTTATTCTATTTTGGTTTGGGGAGCATTATTGAAAGTTGCATGAGAGTTGACCAACGCAAATTTTATGGCGGTCACGATGTGGAAAAGTCCATTATAGAATATAACTTCCATGAGGGTATCAAACGAATGCAACAAAACCTACATCTATTTGATAACATCACTTTCGTAGATGGTAATTCTAATTTTGGAGAAATCGTAGCTCTTTACATCAAGAAATCTGCTAAACACGAAATTACCAATCATTCTTATAGTTGGTTCAACGAGTTTTTTGAAGAAGCATTCAATAATTTATAAGACTATTTTTGCCAATTAAGATTTTAATCATTATTTTTGCAAATAAATAAGAAGCGGACATCATAATGCCACTTCCTATTTTATAGTTCATTTATTTATTAATAAAATGGAGCTAATCTGACATATAAACTTGATTTATAATCAATTAGTCATTTTTTAGGAAGTATCTCCTTTTAATGGAAAGCGGTATGACAGATACTATGGGTCGTATGCACTCAGATGCTCAGTTCGCTGGTTCTTCATCAGTACCTGCTCACGTAGAAATGATGGGCTTCTTGGGTATCGGTAACAATCCGATGGTAGGTTGTACAGTAGCTTGTGCGGTTGACGTTGCTCAGGCTTTGAATAAGTAAT
>JAZUBJ010000093.1:0-10936 GCA_045638445.1 Bacilli bacterium
AACTTATTTTTTATCTTTCTCAAGGTGTTGAAAAGGATGATTTGGATTTAATAAGAAAATCTATTTTATTAATAAGTACCTTATGTGATATGAAGGTTTTTAATGCTGATGATATTTTACTTTATAAGAAAAAAATCAAAAAAACTAGAGAATCTTTATTATTAAAAGCTAAACAACAGGATTGTGAAGAATTATTATATTTAGCTAATAAGGTTGATGAGATTGTACTTGATAAAAGTTTTGAAAAGGAAGACTTAATAACTTTAATTAAGGAATTAATCAATAAAAAGGAAGATCCAAATATTATTAAGAAATTTTTAAATATAAATAAAGAAGCTGTTATTAATAATTTGGTTTTATTTGATTATACTTTTATTAAAACACTTGATTCTTTAAATAATAATAACATTGATATTTATTATTACATTACTCTTCTTAAGATATTTTATACATCAAGAGTTAAAAAGCATAAATATATGTGTTTACTAGATGATTATGAAAATAATCCTTTTGTGGATGAAATTAAAAATTTATTAAATGGTATTAAAAGAAGCTTAAATACAGATGAGATATTGAAAAAATATAATATTATTTCTGAACTTCCGGAATCAAAAATTGTTTTACCTAATAATTGTTCTAAATCAAATGAATCAATTATTACAATTGATGATACTTATACTAATCTTAGAGATGATGGATTAAGTATTAAAAAAGACGGTAGTAATTATATAGTAAAAATTAATATTGCAGATGTTGCAAGTTATATAAGACCTGGTAGTATTGAAGATGAAAATGCTAAAACTAACTTCAGAAATTTTCATCTTGGTTCTGGAGTAACTATGTTACCTTTAGAACTTAGAAAAAATCTTTCTTTAAATTTAAATTCTACTCAAAAAGTTGTAACAATGATACTTGTAATGAATGACTCTGGAGAAATTATTGATAGAGATGTTGTGTTAAGAGATGTTTATATTTCACATAATATATCATATGATTCATGCGATAAATTGATTGGTAAAACTTCTTCTAAACTTGAAAGAGATTTAACTGATTTATATTATCTTGCATGTGCTTTAAGTGAAAAAAGTAATAGTAAGAACTTATATTGGAGTAAAAAAGAACAATCAAGAAGTGAATTTACTGTAAGTTCTTCAAAAGGATTTAAAGTAATTAGAGAGTTTATGGTTATTTATAATATGTTTATGGGACAAATATGTAATCAAAATAATATTCCTTATGTTTATAGATACCAAGATCCTGAATATATTACAAATTTAATTAAGAAAAAAGGTATTTCATTAAATGATCAAATTAGAAATGTTATAAATTCTACATATTTAGATAGTAAATTTTCTATCGTACCTAGATATCATGCTGGTATCAAAACTGATATCTATACTCAATCAACTGATCCGCTTAGAAAATACCCAGATTTATATAATCAACAATTGTTTCATAAGTTTTATTTTGAAGATATAGATTTTGATTTTGATTATGATGAGTTTATTGCTAATGTTGACTATTTTAATGAGAGAAATAGAGATTTACAACTTATGAGAGCCGAATACAATAGAGGAATGAGACTTAATTCTAGTAAATAATTAAAATGTTCTAGAAATATGTCTCTTTTTTAATGCTATTTTTCTTATTATATCTATTGGTATTATTAAAAAGGAAAACAACAGCATTATTTGAAATTCGTATATTGTAAGACCAGTTGTTCTAAATAACTCTCCTCCAAAGTATATTAAAAATATTTGTACTATTGTTATAAATATGAATATTAATAAAAATACTTTATTATTTGTTAATTTCGATATAAAGTTTATTCTGCTTGTTCTTGAAATAAAAGCAAGAAATATATTTAAAAATATAAATAATCCAAAGAATGCTGTTAACAAATATTTATCTGTTAAATCATATGAATATATTTGTTTTATAAGAGATGATTTTAGAAAAAATATACATATTAATGTTGAAAATAAACCATCTATTAATATTTGGTTTATCATGTATTTGTTAATAATTTGTTCATTTTTATCTTTTGGCTTTTCTTTCATATATTCTTCTAGTGCTGGTTCATGAGAAAATGCTAATCCTGAAAATGTATCCATTACTATATTTATCCATAATACTTGAATAACTGTGATTGGAGATAATACTCCGATAAATGGTCCTATTATACTTAGTAAGACTGCACATACATTTATTGTTAACTGAAATGTTATAAATTTTCTTATATTTTTAAAAATGGTTCTTCCATATAAAATTGCTGTATATATTGAATTTATATCATCATCCATAATTACTATATCACTTGATTCTTTTGCTACTTCTGTTCCACTTCCCATTGAATAACCAACATCAGCTTTTTTTAAGGATGGTGAGTCGTTTATGCCATCTCCGGTCATTCCTACAACTAATCCTTTTGATTGAGCTATCTTTATAAATCTTAATTTATCTTCTGGTAAGCATCTGCATAATACTTTTATTTTATTTAATTTTTGTGATATTTGATTATCTGTTAATTCATTAAATTCTTTGCTTGTTAAAACTATATCATTATGTTTTAACATATTTAATTCTTTTGCTATTGAAACCGCTGTGTTATATGAGTCTCCTGTTAACATTATTACTTGGATACCAGAAGATTCTATTTTATTTATTGATTTAGAAGCTGTACTTCTTATTTTATCTTTTAAAAATACAAATCCTAGTAAAACATTGTTAATATCATGTTTATAAGATAATGCTATTACTCTAATTCCTTCTTTTGTTTTTTCATTTATTTTATTGATTAATTCTTCTTTATTAAGTAAAATTTTTTCTCTATTATTTTCTAAATATCTATTACAATTGTTAATAATTTGTTCATATGCACCTTTATAAAAAGTCGTGTCATTATTATAGTTTGTTGTTACACTTGAATATTTTGTTTTACTTGTAAAAGTTTCTTTTTTTATTATTTTATATTTATCTTTTTTATCATTATTTACATATTCAAGTATTGCTCTATCTGTTGAGTTACTTCCCTCTACTTTATTATTAATAAAAAAAGAATCATTATTATAAATCAATGATTGATAGAAGATATCATTATTGTAGTTTATTTTTTTAAACTCTGTATCTACTATTTCGATTACTTTTAATTTTCCTTCAGTAAGAGTTCCTGTCTTATCCGTGAATAATATATTCAATGATCCAGATGTTTCAATTCCGGATAGTTTTCTTACTAATACATTTTTTCTTAATAATCTTTTCATATTAGATGACAAAACTAGTGTTATCATCATTGGAAGTCCTTCTGGTACCGCCATTACTATTACGGCTACACTTAATGTTAATGCATAAAAAATATGAGAAAGTATGTTTTGAAAATTGTTTGCTAGTATTGTTGCATTCAACATATATGATATAAACACCAAGATTGCTCCGATATATCCAAAAATACTTATTTGCTTAGCAAGTTTTCTTAATCTTATTTTTAAAATGCTTTCTTCATTCTTTTCTTGAAGAGATGATGCTATTTTTCCATAATATGTATTTTTCCCTACTCTTAATGTTTTTGCTATACAGGAATATGACATTACAATACTTCCTCTGTAAATTTCATCATTTATTTTTTTGTTTTTTTCTTTTGATTCTCCTGTTATATGACTTTCATCTACATATATTTCTCCTTCTAAAATTATTGCATCACTTGGTATTTTATCACCCTGCTCTAATATTAAAATATCACCAACTACAATTTCATTAATGTTAATAATTTGTTTATTATTATTTCTTATTACTTTTACATCTATTAAATTAAATTCTTCATTTAATTTTTCAAATGATTTTTCACTTCCGTATTCTGATATTACAGAAATTATTGATGCTAAAAATATTGATATTGCTATTCCTAATGTTTCATATAAATCTGTTTTATCAAATAACAAAAGTAATTTTATACCAAGTGCAATTAAGAGTATTTTTACTATTGGATCACTTAATGATTCTATTAAAAGAGATAAAATAGTATTTTTTTTGTGATTTATTATTTTGTTTGTACCATGTTTTTTTCTTGAATTATTTATTTCTTCGTTTGTTAATCCTTTTATATTATTCATACAATATCTTATTTATAAATAATGTTTTTATGACAAAATTATTTTATTATTTATTCTTGTATGGTAGAATTATTTATAAGAGGTTAAAAATATGGATAGAGTTGATAAAAATAATTATTATTTAGATATAGCAGAAACTGTACTTGAAAGAGCTACATGTTTAAGACGTAAATGGGGAGCAGTAATTGTTAAAAATGATGAAATCATTTCTACAGGTTATAATGGAGCTCCAAGGGGAAGAATAAATTGTACTGACTTAGGAAAGTGCATTAGAGAGGAACTTGAAATACCTAGAGGAGAAAGATATGAGTTATGTAGAAGTGTTCATGCTGAACAAAATGCTATTATTTCTGCTCCAAGAAAAGATATGATTGGTGCTACTTTATATGAAGTAGGAATTGATGTTAAATCAGGTGATTATGCTAAAAATGCAATGCCTTGTGCAATGTGTAAAAGATTTATTATTAATAGTGGTATTACTACTATGGTATTTAGAGATGATAAAGAAAACTATAGAGTTATTAATGTTCAAGATTTAATTGATAACGATGATAGTTTAGAAGGGACTTTAGGTTATTAGTAGGAATGAAGGTAGATGTTATTTTTGTAACCCATAATCATGAGAATATTATTAAAGATTGTTATGATAAGGTAAAGAAAGAGTTAAAAGAATCAAAGCATAGGTTGTTTTTTGTTGACAATTGTTCTACAGACGGCACTTTAGAAGAATTACATAAAATTTACGAAGATGATGAAGATCGTGTTAGAATTATTAAACTTTCTAAACACACTAACTTTAATTCGTGTGTAATTTCTGCTTTAAACTATTCTAAAAATGAATATGCTGTTGTATATGATTTAGATTTAGATTGTAATGTTAGTTTAAAAGAATTAGTTTCATTTCTTAAAGAGAATAATCAATATGATTCTGTATGTTTATGTCGTAAAATAAAAGATGAAAATTTCTTTAAAAAGACATATAAGAAATTAGTAAATAAAATTAATTTTTATAATCATATTGATGGATTAACTAATTTTAGAGTATTTAATAAAAAAATGATTAATGCCTTAGTTACTCATAGTATAGATAATGAAATACATAATTATACATTTGATAATGTAGGGTTTAATATTTATTATGATAATATTAATTGTGATAATTTATATGAAGAAAAGATTTTTGTATCAGATTATTTAAAACCTATTATTACAAGTATTTGTATAGGAACTGCTTGTTTTATAAGTTTTATTGTTACACTTATTGCTAGTTTCTTTGTTAAATTTAATTTGTGTGTGTTTACACTACTTTTATTATTCTTAATTAGTGGATTTATATTTATATTAATTGGAATAGTTGGTAGAAATTTACTTAAACATATATATAAAATGGAACCTAATTTTATTATTAAAGAGAGAATTGGGTTTGATGAAAAAGTTTTATAATAAAAAATACATTAGTTTTTACTAATGTATTTTTTTATAGATTAATATTACTTTGTGCGTTTGTTGATAATGGAGCAAATTTATTATTTTTATATAATACATATGCTGCTGCACCTATCATTGCTGCATTGTCTGTGCAATATTTCTTTTCTGGCATATGCATTGTTACACCAATACTTTCACACATTTCTTTTAATGATTCTCTTATATGAGTATTAGATGCTACACCACCGCTAATAATAAATGTTTTTAAATTGTATTTTAATAGCGCTTTTTTTGTTTTATCAACTAAATGTGTTGTTACACAATCTTGAAATGATCTTGCTATATCGTATTCTCTTATTTCATTTCCTCTTTGTTTTTCGTTATGAACTATATTATTTACATGACTTTTTATACCACTAAAACTGAAGTTAAATGAGTCATCGTTTAAAATTTGTGGCATTTTATATGTTGGTTGTCCTTGTAATGCATATTTTTCAACATTTGGTCCACCTGGATATGGAAGACGTAGTATTCTTGCTACTTTATCATATGCTTCTCCTATTGCATCATCTAGTGTTTGTCCTAAATATTCAAAATTATTTTCATCTTTCATTAAAATTAAATCAGTATGTCCACCAGATACAATTAATGATAAAAGTGGATATTCTAATTTATGTCCTATCATATTTGCATATATGTGTCCCATCATATGATTTGTTGCAATAAATGGTTTATTATAAATAAAAGATAATGTTTTTGTTGCTTCTACTCCTACTAGAAGACTTCCTAATAAGCCTGGCGCATATGTACATGCGAATGCATCTATATCTTCAAGTTTCATATTAGCTTTATTTATACATTCATTTATTACCATTGTAATATTTTCTAAATGAAGTCTGCTTGCTACTTCTGGTACTACTCCTCCGTACTTTGTATGTACATCTATTTGTGAATTTATTACTGTTGAAACATCTTCAAAACCATTTTTTATAATACTTGCACTTGTTTCATCACATGAACTTTCTATGGCTAAAATGTATACATCTTTCATTATTTCACCTTTTCCATTATAAGAGCTGTATCTTCATCGTAATATCTTTCTCTAAAACTTATTTCTTTGAATCCTAATTTTGTATATAGTCTTATTGCTTCAGTATTGTTTTCATTAACTTCTAGCATAATTCTATTATAATCTTCTTTCTCTATCATTTCGTTCATTAATGAGGTTGCGATACCTTTTTTTCTTTGGTCTTCACTTACAAACAAATTCATTATATCTACTACTCCATCAACTAGTCTTATTTCTAAATAACCTAGCACAATTTCTTCTTCCATGTAGTTATATACTGAATCTGTATCACTTATTATTTCTTTTACTATCATCTTTCCACCTCTATTTTCTTTATATAATTTGCTTTTACAAAATGAGGATTTTCACTTTCTTTGTTTTTTAAATATTCTATTATTTTTTCAATATCTAGTTTATGTTCTATTTCCTCATATTCATAATTGTCTTCTTCTACATATGTTTCTTCTATAATTACATTGTTATCTTTATCAAAAACACTTACGTAGAAGCCTTTATTATCCTCTATAACAGCTTTTTTATTATTATTAGTGTTATTGCTTACTAAATATGCTGTTAAGCTTGAAATAGTGTTTATTTTGATATTTAATGCATATGCCATTGTCTTTGCTATTGAAAGTCCAATTCTTATTCCTGTAAAACTTCCTGGACCATTTATTACAATAATTTTCTCTAAATCTTTTACATTTAAATTATTTTCTTTAAATATATTTTCTATCATTGGCATTGTATATATAGAATGTGAATATTCACTTTCTTGTGTTTTTACAAATAAATCATCTTTATTTTTTAACGCTATTGTTATTAATTCATCATGTGTATCAATAAATAAAATCATATAACACCTCTTTTCTCGTCATATTATAGCATATTTATTTCCATAAATCATTTGGATATTTTCCATCATCAATTTGTTTTTTAATATATTCAATTACTCCATCTTTATCTTCTTTATATGTAATGCCTACCCATTTAGCTTTTGTTTCAATTACGTTAACACAAGTTAAACCTTCGTTTATTGCATTTGTCATTACTGTTGGAATTAAGTATTCATCTTTTTCTAAGTCTGCAGTTTTTAAGAAATTGTCTATTTGTTCATCAATATAATCCATAAATTCTGGATAATATGAATTCATATTCATTGAAACTTTAGTGTCTTTATCAATTATTTTTGTTTCATCACTATCAAGTGGTGTTGCTTCTATATTTCCATCTTTTTCAATAATACTACTTTCTATAATTCTTACAAGTTTTCCATTTTCAGTTTCACAAATTCCTCTTTTTACTGATCCATTTTCTGTTAAAGTATTTATTACATTATAACCTACTAAGCCTAATTCCTTTTTATCATTATTTTCAATATATTCGCTTATAGCTTTAAAAGCATCATTTCCATAAAAATCATCAGCATTTATTATTACAAATGGTTCTTTAACTACATCTTTTGCACATAATATTGCATGAGCTGTTCCATATGGTTTTACTCTATCTTTTGGTAATTCTACTCTATTTTCTATATTTTTTGTATTTTGAAATACATATTCTACCTTTACATTTTTTTCATTTAATTTTTTTTCTATTCTTTTACCAATTGTATCTTTAAATATTTGAAGATGTTCTTCTTTAATTATAAATACTATTTTATTAAATCCATTTCTTACTGCATCAAATATTGAATAATCAATAATAAATTCTCCATTTGGTCCAAGTGGTTCCATTTGCTTTAAACCACCAAATCTACTTCCCATTCCTGCCGCTAATATTAAAAGTGTTTTATCTTTCATTTTTTTATTTCCTTCTTTCTTTGTTAAAAAAAGATTACTTTGAAAATAAAGTAATCTTTTTTATTATTCTTCTTCTGTTTTTTCTTTTTTATCAGTCTTTTTTGTTTCTTTATCTTCTAATTCTTCTTCTTTATCGAATTTATAATCACTATTTTCAGAAACAATCTTTTCAATTTCTTCTTTAGTTAGTGTTTCTTGTTTCATTAATGTTTCTGCTAAGATATCCATTAATTTCTTTTCTCTTGATACTATTTCACTTGCTCTATCATAGCAATCTTCAATTATTCTCTTAACTTCTTCGTCAATTAATAATGCTACTTGATCTGAGAAATTTTTTCCTTGATTATAATCTCTTCCTAAGAATACACTTTCACTTCTGTGTTCAAATTGCATTGGTCCAAGAGAACTCATACCATATTCGGTAACCATGCTTCTTGCAATTTTTGTTGCTCTTTTTAAGTCATCACTAGCTCCAGTTGAAATTTCATCTAAATAATGTTCTTCAGCTGCACGTCCAGCTAATAATGTTACAATTTGTTCTTCTAAATCTTTTTTTGTATATACAAGTGTTCTTTCTTCTTTTGGTAACATTTGTGTATATCCACCAGCCATACCACGAGGAATAATTGTAATCTTGTGAACTTCTTCTCCATTTGGAAGTACAATTCCTGCTACTGCATGACCTGATTCGTGATATGCAACAATTTTCTTTTCATAGTCTGTAACTTTTCTTGTTGTTTTTGCTGGTCCCATTAGAACTCTATCACTTGCTTCATCTATTTCTTCCATTGAAATATTTGATTTATCTCTTCTTACTGCTAAAAGTGCTGCTTCATTTAATAAGTTTTCTAAATCAGCTCCAGAATATCCTGGTGTTCTTTCAGCAATATTTTTTAATTTAACACTTGGTGCTAATATTTTATTTTTTGCATGTACTTTTAATATTTCTTCTCTTTCTTTTACATCTGGTCTTCCAACTGTTACTTGTCTGTCAAATCTTCCTGGTCTTAATAATGCTGGGTCTAATACATCTGGTCTATTTGTTGCAGCTATGATGATAATTCCTTCATTTTCACCAAA
Source organism: Bacilli bacterium (assembly GCA_045638445.1). Lineage (GTDB taxonomy): Bacteria > Bacillota_I > Bacilli_A > RF39 > UBA660 > CAG-1000. The sequence continues at coordinate 9,489 of JAZUBJ010000093.1, forward strand.
TCCATCCATTTCTGTTAATAATTGGTTTAATGTTTGTTCTCTTTCATCATGTCCACCACCAAGTCCTGTTCCTCTTTGTCTTCCAACTGCATCGATTTCATCTATAAAGATTAAACATGGTGCTGTTTGTTTAGCTTGTTTAAACATGTCTCTTACACGGCTAGCTCCAACACCTACGAATAATTCTACAAAGTCAGAACCACTTATATAGAAGAATGGAACTTTTGCCTCTCCAGCTACTGCTTTTGCTAGTAATGTTTTACCTGTTCCTGGAGGACCTACTAATAATACACCTTTTGGAATTCTTGCTCCCATTTTTGTGAATTTTTTAGGATTCTTTAAGAAATCTATTAATTCTTGTACTTCTTCTTTTTCTTCTTTAAGTCCAGCAACATCTTTAAATGTTTTTGATCCACCTTCTTCAGCTAATTTTGCCTTACTCTTACCAAAATCAAATGAACCTTTGTTGCTGTTACCTAATTTAACTAACATTGTATATAGTAATATACCAAATATTGCTATTGGAACTACATTTACTAAAATATTTATCCAAGCACTATTGTCTGGATTTGTATTTGTATCAACATTTAATGATTGTTCTTCTGCTTTATCATATAACTCAGAAATAACTGTATCTGTTAGTGGAACTGTTACACTAAATGTTTCATGACTTTCATAGTCCTTAAGTTTACCAGAAATTATGTATACATCTGATGCACTTCTTGGTGTTACTGCTATTTCTTCTACTCTTCCTTGACTTATTTCTGTCATTAATTCTGTATATGTTAACTCATTAACTTTGTTACCCAATGTGTTAAAAAAGAAATAAGAACATATAACTACACCAGCCAATATCATATATGGCATTAAATTCATATTATTTTTTGTTTTCTTTATTTTCATTATTACGTGTCCTTTCTTAATAATATCTTAATATTATATCATACTCTTCTGTATTTTTCTTGTCAAGTTTTGACTTTTTTAGTCCTGGAAGCCATACTATTCTATCTTCTGAATCTAATACTACTGGCCATATGTCTCTATCAGATGGTTTAATTTTAGAATCAATAAAAATATCACTAATTTTTTTACTTCCATTCAACCCTTTTACTTCTATCTTGTCTCCATTTCTTTTATTTCTAACATAGAGTGGAAGGGTGATTTCACTGCTATTTAGTTTGATTACATTATTTGAATTATCCATAGTATCATATACTTTTTCTATTATTTTTCCATTTGGTAAATTTACTAGATTTTCTATTTCTATTTCATATTCTGAATATGTATCTTCATCATAACTAAACGTTAATTCATTGTATGTTTTTATTACTATTACATTATTTGGTAAATGTACAACACTATTTGATTTATTTGATTTTATTAAATTTAAAATCAATTCTACGTGTACATCTGAAATAATCAATAAATCATCACCATAAATTTTTTCA
>JAZUBJ010000094.1:0-2176 GCA_045638445.1 Bacilli bacterium
AAGTCTATAGAAATATAGACTTTTTATTTTGTATTTATATGTTGTATAATGTTAATATAGAATAGGTGTATTATTATGGAAAATGAGAATAAAAATGAAAAAGTTGATAATAATGTAAATCAAGATGTTATTGTTCATGTAGAATCTAAAAAGGAAAATAATAAAATTATATATGTAATCGTTAGTTTATTGATATTTATTATTTTGGGAGTAATATTATTTTTATTTATTTCTAGTCGTGATAAGAATGATGAAGTAGATAATAATGATAATGGTAATGTAAATGAAACAACTCAAAGTGATGATGTTCCAACTTTTGGTGATGAAGAAGTAGATGACAAAATTGATGATGAATTGGATGATACAATTAGTGTAGATGATAAAGTTATTAATATATATCAAAAAGGGTATGCAGATAATGGACCTATTGCATTTACATATAAGTGTGAAAGTGAGTCTTGTGATTTAAAGATTACTGAAAAAGGATTTATTTTGTATGATGAAGATGTTGTTAAATATAGAGAGATGACTATATATGAATATGAACAAATTTATAATAGTGAGGTAAGTCCAGTTGGAGGTAAGCTTGATATAGATGGGTTTGTTGAAGTTAAGTCTGTATATGATGGTGTGGAAGATGATAGTTATTGTGATTATCTTTGTTCTGTTTATTATATTAATGGTAAATTATATGAATTTAAAAGAGATGATGTCGAGGAATTAATTTTATTTGATGATGAGGTCATTTTATATAATGGTGATATGAATATTGTATTTAATTTAAAATTGAAGAAAGTACTAATTAGTGGTGAACCTGATTATATTGTACACAAAAAAGTAAATGATTTTTATATTTTTTCACCTGAATATTCAGATTCTCATTATATTATTTGTAATAATGCTGAAGAACTAGTAAATTTTGGTAATTCTACAAATTATTATGTAAATGAAGATAAAATATATTATATTGAAGAAAAAAAAGTTATGGTTATGAATAATAAAAAAGAGAATGTAATATATAATAATGATGGAATAGAGGCTATTCAAATTTTAGATGATAAACTTTTATACTTGAATAGTGATAATATATTGTGTATTAAGAATTTGTTAAATGATGATTATGTGTATAGTACAAATATTAAAATGAAAAATGCTACTTATTTATTTGGTTTAGATGATAGTGTCATAGAATTATATGAGAAAGATTATACTATTATTGAAAATGATGATTTTGATTCTTTCAAAAATAAACATTATATTTTGGATGAAGAAATTAATCAAATAAAATCATGTATTAAAAATGAGAATGAGTGTGATTTTGTTAGATTAGGTTATAAAATCACTTTAGATAAAGAAGGTAAATTTATATCCAAAGAATATTATTATAATAGTTATTAAAGGAATTTATATTACTATAAATTCTTTTTCTTTTTTTATGCAGTAAATTATAATAACAAGTGCAACACTTAAATAATTCAAAATAAAAAGTTCATAAATTTACTCATGATATAATGTTGGTGACTAATCAAACATTAAGGAGTAAAATCTTACCATAGAAGAACGTGCTTGTATAACAAAATTTAAAGAAATGAAGATATCAATAAGAGAAATGGCTAGACTATTAAATAGAAATCCATCTACCATTTCAAGAGAATTAAAAAGAAACTCTTATAAAACATCTATAAATTATTCAGTTACAAAATATTCTCCAATTGTGGCTAATAAGAAATATAAAGAAAGAAGAAAAAATTGTCACAGACCTACAATTATTAATGGTGAAATCAAAAAATATATAGAAAATATGGAGTTCAGAACAAATTGTAATCTATATAAAAAAATGTCCAAAAAATATTGCAAGTGTAAGTACAATTTATAGATGGATTTCAAATGGATATATAATTCAAGGAGATAAAACTAAACTTAGAAGAAAAGGAAAATTTAAAAGACCTGCTGAAACAAGAGGAAAATTCAATATAGGAAAAACAATAAAAAAACGTCCTAAAGAAGTTTATAAAAGAACAACTTTTGGTCATTTGGAAGCAGATACAGTAGAATCTGGAAGAATAGCTCATCAAAGGAAAAGTAAATATTGTTTTGTAACATTAGCAGAAAGAAAATCAAGATTATATTTATGCAAATTATTGCCGGATAGAAAAGAAGAAAATGTAACACAAGC
>JAZUBJ010000095.1:0-11076 GCA_045638445.1 Bacilli bacterium
ATGGTAAGATGATTATAGTTCATATTATTTACTCCTTAATGTTTGATTAGACACCAACATTATATCATGAGTAAATTTATGAACTTTTTATTTTGAATTATTTAAGTGTTGCACTTGTTATTATAATTTATCTACAAAAAAACCAAACTTTTATAGTTTGGTTATTTTTCACTTATATTATTTAAAATTTCATCATTATAACTAGAGCAATCAATATCAGCAGATTCTTGGATAATATATTCAAGTATATATACTTTACCATCTTTATTAGTAATATAAACATAAGTAAGACCATAAGAATTACTATAATAAAACTTATTCCACTTAATATTATTAACTAAAAATCTCTCAACATCAGAAGAATGATTATCCTCATAAAATGTTTTCATTTGAAAAGATAAATCATTACCATCAACATATCCTATAGGAGAAAAGAATCTAAATTCACATTTATCATATATACCTTCCCCACTATTATAGTTATAATAATAAGAAGAATCAGATGAATCATTATTAAATTTACCATAAATATCAATTTTAAATTCTTCTTTAATCTTAACGTCCATATCTTCCATTAAAACACCAGAATATATATTATTAGTTTGAATCTCAGGTTTTAAAGTTTGATCTAAATACGAAACATCAAGACCTATAATATCAAATATATTAGTAAATATTGAATCATCTCCCTTTTTAACAAGTAAAAAAGAAAAACCTAATATAATTACTAAAAAGAAAACAACTCCTATTAAACAGAAACTTAAACTAGTACCTCCATCATTTATACAGTTCATTTTAACAATACTATATTTTTTACCATCCATCTTCTTCTTTGTATTAGAAACATAATTTTTAGCTTTTTTTATATATAAAGGCTTAAATACAAATGCAAACAATAAACAAGGTAAAAGATAGATAAATAATAAATCAGTAATATATACTAAAATAGTACAAACTATAAAACTTACAAATGGTAGTATAAACATTTTTCTATATAAAACATAAAAATAACTAAATACTAACGCAGGAATACTGTAACTACTTCCTATCATTTTATCATAATTATTCCCAATATATGCTTTTAACAAATCTTCTTCAACATTCTCAGGAACTATATCATCTTCAGGTTTACTAACAATTACCTTCTTTTTTGTATTAATATTTCTATCCATCCCAGCAATTACTAAGTCATCACTCTTACTATGAGCTTCCCCATTATCTTCAATTACAAGTGTTGCCTGAGGTATTTGTTCTTCAATCGTAGGATTTGTAATAATCTTATCTACTACTTTACCTATTTCCTCATGATTAACATCGTCAATAACAAGCGTTGGCTCAGGAACAAAAGAATCATCAACCTGATTAAAAGAAGTATCAACTATTTTATCAACACTAACTCCAACTTCACTAGATAAACTAGCACTACTTAAATCATATATTACTTCTTCTTTCTCATCATCAAAAGAAGGAGTATTAACAGGCTCAGAATTATTAATACTACTAGTCATAGTAGAATTACTAAGGTCATAAATATTATTTTCAGAATTATTCATACTATTTTCACTAGTAACTGAACCATTAATATTAGCACCATTAGTATTATTTAAACTATCCTGATTCATAATATCATACCTTTCTATTCTAAAATAATTATATCACAAAGAATAAAATAATAAAAATAAAATAAATCATATATTTAAACTTACATAAAAAAAGTATTTATACAAATACTTTTACTTTTATTCCCCTTTTAATAACTTCAATTGATGCTCCAACTTCTCAATTTGAATTTGTTTTTCACTTTCAAGTCTTTTTTCTCTAATTTCATCAGGTTCACTCGTAACCTCCTCAATTAATCCACATCTTTTACACGTTCTTTTCCATTGAGGATATGTTTTAGCAATCCATTCCATACCCTCAGGTACAATATAATCTCTAGAACCTAGATAAGGATTTTTCTCCATAACTTTAATATTTTTAAATTGCCATTCAGTAAAATCATGTCCATTCTTTTTACATATTGTATCTATCATTTCTTTTTCTAATAATAATTTTTGTTTTTTTACTTTTCTATTAAAACTTTTAATAACTGAAATTCTATGAGACAAAGGTAATTTTTTAAATTGAATAACACTATTCATAAACTCAATATTATCTTTTTCAGAAAAATCTGAATTATCGAAATTCAAACCATTCAATTCTTCAAAATATCTTTTATAATCCCATATCAAATCAATATAAACACCATCATGAATTTTATTAACGTAAATTGAATAATCACTCCCAAAAGATGAAAACTTCCCCATATTAATAAGTTCTTCAACTTCCAAATACCCATCATCAACACTTCTCAACCTTACTTTTAAAATACCATCATGTTTTTTATCAGGGACACCTAATATACTCTTATATCTATCAATTAATATATTCAAAACAGTTATTTCAAGTTTAGTAACCTCATCAGAATAAACTCGCCCTTCTACTCTAGCACAATATTGTTTACTTAAATCATATAAATCATCATTGTATTTCATAATTTTCAAAATCCTCCATATAAAAACTATTATACATTTATTAAAATATTATTCAAATAAAAAATTATTACTTAAAATATAAAAACTAATTAAAAAACTCTTTTTTTATCAAAAACTTTTATATATAATAATTAATACATTTTAAAGGAGAATATTATGAACAAAAAAACACTCTTACTTGTAATTGCAGAATCAAGAAGTACTTACGATTTTTCTTTTTGCATTGAAGATGAAGAAAAATTATCATTTGATTTAGTAAGTCTTATACATGAAAATAAAACATTACAAGGATATGATGAACTACTATTTGCATCAGTATCACCTGTAACAGAAAATAATACTTCTGATGAATGGAACTACTATACAACAGAGGGAACATGGTGGAATCAATCACTTATCGAAGCAGCAAGATTAGATAATAACAATAATTTAGAAATATTATATAAAGATTCATATATGGGAAAATGCTTTACTCAAGATGAATATGGATACCTTTCAAAAGAAAAAGGATTTGGAAATTATGAAATAATAACTAAAAGAGATCCAAGAACAATAAAAGAAAAAGTAAATTCATATATTAGAGAATTATCAGACAACTATGAAATAGCAGAAATAATATATATATATGACCATGGATATAAAGAAGAACTAGTTGATGAAGAATATATTAAAAATCTAGGAATTAAATTTACAACAATCATCCCTAAAAAACCATGGTGCTATCAATCAGATGGACTAAATGAACAAGATAATATAATAAATATAATATCAAGCGGAGTTTCAATAGAAGGAGCAACAGATTCATTACAAAGATACAACCAATACATAGCAAATAAAAATAGTCAAAAAAAATTAATACAAGAAATATAAAAAATTAAGGAGAAAATATGGAAATAAAAAATTATTTTAATGAAGAACAATACTATAATCCAAATATATTAATTAAAATATTGGAAGATTATTATAAAAAGAGTTTTAATGACATAAAAAAAGATTTAAAAAACATGCAAATAACAATTACACAAGAAGATATAAAAAAATATTTAGAACATAAATTTGAAGATGAAAATCCAGAATTAAAACAAAGAATAGAAGCCAAAAAAACAAGAAAGAAAAAATCAATACTAGAATTAACACCAGAAGATATAGATAATCTATCACAAGAATTAGCAGATCAATTAATAGCAAGTAAATACGATTTTGATCCATATACTCTAAACTATCTAAAAAAATATTCAGAAATAGTCAGAAGTAAATCACTTGCATTATTAGATATTATAGAATTATTAAGTTGTTATGGTTCAGTTTTAGAATATGATATTATACTAAAAAATGATAAAATATCTAAAATAGATATAGAAAGAATAATAAAACCAACCCTAGAAAATATAGACGCATTTTATGAAAAAATTAATCAAGCAAACACACTTGAAACATATACTACCCTATCTATAACAAACCATTCGCTTATGAGACACGGAATAACTGAAAGTGAAATATATCCAGTAAAACAATTACAAATTAAAGACATATACTATAGTGGAATAAAAGGAACAATACCATTTTCAGAAAAACAAAAAGAAGAATTAAAAATTGAACAAAGAAGAAACTTTGACAATACACTTAAATACGTATTAGAAGATTAAATTGAATTAATCTTCTTTTTATGTTATAATATGCATCACTTAGGGGGAAATATTATGTTTGAAAAATTAATTAGAATAAGAAAAAAACAAAAGTATCAACATAAAAAAGAAGAACAAAAAATAGAAGAACCCACATGTGAAATAAAAATTACCAAAGAAAATGATTATTATATTGTAACAGTTAGTGACTATGCTCCTATACAAAATTTTGCATCAAATGAAATATTAAATTTAATTTCTAATAATATTTCATGGGATAATAAAAAACAAAAACATAAATATGGAACATACTATATAATAAATAATAACAATGAAATTTATAATATATTAATTAATGATAAAGAAATAAGAATCGATGAAAGAATTCAATTTGAAACACATACACATGAAAAAATAATAACATATGATAGAGAAAAAAATCATTTTGATTATTTTCAATGCAAACATGATAAACATGGTAGCAGTTATGAAACATTATATTATGGTTCTGAAGAAAATGGATTCTTTATAAAAGAACTAGAATTAAGTAAAGAAAACACATCTGATGAAATAAATACAATATTAAATAATTTAAATAAATATGAATTTATACAAAATATATTGGATATAAATTCATTATCACAAATAATCAATGAAATATTAACCAAAAAAATAGAACTTACTTTAAAATAAGTTCTATTTTAATTTTAACACTTTACTTACAGCATCTGCTTGAGTACTTCTAACACAATCACAAATAAATTCACGTTGAATTTTAGAATAATCTACTCCATATATTACAATGTTTTGTTTTTCAAATTCTTCTATATCTTCAACATTAACGCACTCAACATATAACCCTTCTAAATTATAATAGTATCTATGAGTAACACGAGGGTCATCATACTCTACTTCTTTTTGTAAAGGATATCCTTCTTCAATCATTTCAAGAGATAAATCAAGTGCTACATATGAAGAATCATATACATAAATACCATGTGTTTCATGCTCTTCTATTTCTTTAGCATACATATTATAAACATCCATAATAACATCTTCTTCACTTTTAACAACAGGACCAATACTACGATTATATGGTAAACCTAATATTTTTTTAACTTCTTCTTCATTTTCAACTTCTTCACGTCTTCTAGCATATTCATTGTCTTTATCTAAAGTTTCTAATCTTCTACTAACCTCTTCTCTTATTTTTAGTAAAATATCACTATTCATAATTACCCTCCTTTTCCATTGCTGGTGTATTTTAACACATAAAAAACAAAAATACAACATCAAGAATGATATAATAGAAAAATATTAAACTAATAAAAATATAATTAAATAAAAATAAAACTAATATCAATTGATATTAGTTTTTTTCACAAGTAAAACTTCCACATTTAACAAAATTCTCAAATCTATCCTCTAAAATATGTACTTTTACAGTAGAATAAATTGCAAGAATAACTGTTAAAACAAATACAACTATAAAAGCAATAACAGAAATTTTAACTTTTAATTTTAAATCTTTAATTTTTTTAAACATACTATTCACCTATATTAAGAATAACACATATTATAATAAAACACATATAAACTTTGACTTATTTACATTTTTATGGTATAACATATAGCACGCAGTAAAAAGGAGTAATTATGGGAAAAGTAAATATAATCGGAAAATGGAATATTGATAAAAATAAATGGAACACTACACCAGAAGAAAAAGATTATGGAAAATCATTTTCATACGCAACATATGACACAATAATCAATGACGAAAATAATGATGATATAAATTACATAATAATTGCAAATGGTACAAGATTAGAACAACATACAAAAAACAAAATAAATATTAATGATAAAGAATTACTAATAAATTATGTTATAAATAAATTAAAAAAAGAAAATGAAAACTACGAAATAATAACTATATTCATGGATAGTGACGCTCCATTAATAGAAGAAGCAAAATTATTTTCAACTTTCATTGATACACTTTCCATACAAGAAAGAACAGCATCAATAAATATTATAAGTGTATCAAAATGTGGAACTATGAGTTTTTATACACCAAGTTTCTTCCAAAACGAAGAATCATTTCAAAAAACATCAATTCACAACATAGCAGTACCATATAAAGGAACAAAATTTGCTTCCCCATTTATTATATTTAATGAATTAAAATCATTATTAAACGCAAAACTTGGAAATAATGAATTAAGTAAAAAAAGCTATTTAAAATTACTTAAAATGTATAAAGAAATATGCAGTAATTCTCATATGGATTATGATATAGCACAACCTGGAGGAATACCAGCAGAATCTCATCATAAATATGACAAAAACTATATTAAAAATATATTTTCAAAAGAAAATATTGAAGCAATAAAAAGAATTCAACTATTTAAAAATTATACAACACAAATAGATGAAAAAACATTTATCGAAGCACTACTATCACTAAATATAAAAGGAATCGGTCTATGTTTTGCAGATGAACTATTATTTCATGGAAAATCAGATGGTTTAACTTCCCTACACTCACAAAAAACAGTAGAAAAAGTACTTGATATAAAAAGTGAACATCTAAAATCTGCACATCATGACGTTACAAGTATTCCAAAAGTATATGATAAAATACTAGATGAAATAACTTCATCAATACAAAACACCAAACAAAAAAAGAATATTAGAAAATTAATCTAATATTCTTTTTATTATTCTGAATAAGTAGAAATAACTTCATCTGATGGAGTTACAACTTCATCATTATTTTTTTCCTCATCTAACTTAATTTTAGGAATATTCAATTCAACATCAAGACAAAAAACAGGATCTATTGTAACTGGAAAAACATTTCCAATAACACTTAAAAAGAATAAAGCTAAAACAGCTACACCAGCTCTAGCACCACCCTTTGATAAACAAATAATTTTAAGTTCATCAATAGTATACCCATCGTTATCTACCTTAATCTTATTAATTTGTTTTTTTACATGTGCTAAATAAATATCATTAAATGATAAACCTGCAATAATCATCGATAAAAAAGTTAAAACTGTTGCATCTATATTGAAAATAAGACCAATAACATTAGCTATAATACAAAAAAGAAATCCTTGTAAATATAAACCTCTATACATCATATAAACAGAAGTGAAAAAGAACGCAGACCAATTAAATCTCCTTGTATATAACTTATCATAATTTGCACCAATATATGCTCTTAATAAAGAATCATAATTTTTCTTTTTCATACTAGCATTATCTTTCATTAATTATCATCTCCTATAATAAAATTATAACATAAAAAAAAGAATACATCATATATTCTTTTATTTTAATATTCTTTTAATTTCTTCACTACCATAATTAACTTCATATCCACGTCTTATTTGATCCATAAGTAATTTTCTTTGATATCTTAATTTCTTAGCATCTTTTTTAACAAAATTAAAAATATATAAAAATTGAACAAGATCATTATCTAATATAGAATCACTCAACATAACAGAAAAATCTATCATAAATCTTCCAAAATTACTTTTAAAATATTTATATTTTTCTTCATCTCCTAAATTATAATATGGTTCTAATGTAGCATCATCAAATTGACACAAAGCATCATTATAAAAAAGAAGTTCCATTGGATCATCCTTTAAAATATTAAATTTTGTTTGTTGATTTGTTTTCTTTCTAATACTCAACATTTCTCTAGCAACAATTTCATCATGATTATCGGTATACGTACCATTACCAATTACCTTATCAAGTCTTGATATTTCTTTATCACAAACTTTACTAAAAAATGGACTTCCAAAATCACATTCATTACATAAATGTTTTTCACTAAATAACAAACCATTTTCGTTATACTTTTTTTGATAACAATACTTAAAATATGATTCCATTAGTTGTTGTAAACTTACACGAGGAGATAATAAATAAGCATCTATATCAAGTCCTCTTTCACTAATAACTTTATCATCCAAATGAACTAAATCATCAAATTCAATATCAAGGTGTCTAACTCTATTTCTAAGTTCAACTTCAGCACATTTTCTTACAGTATCAGAATAATCTTTATTCAAAATAATCAATATTAAATTTGAAATACTAAGATACTTTAATTTTCTTATATCCATAAAACCCTCCAAGATAAAAATTATTATAAATGTATTTTCATTAAAAATCAATATAAGATATACCAAATTTGACTATAAAAAATTAATATGATAAAATTCTTGATTACGTGGAGGAATCTTATGGGAACAATAGAACATTTTGCTAAATGGGATAAAATAAATAAACAATGGAGAAATCCAACATTCGAAGATTTTGGAAATTGTTTTTCTATCGCAGACTACAAAACGATAATAAATGAACCAAATACTGGAATTAACTATATAATAATTGCAAGTGGTTCAAGACTTGAAAGAAACACAAAAGAATATTTAAAAATAGACGAAAAAATATATAGAATAGATAACGTAATAGAACACTACAAACATCAAAAAGGAAACTATCATATTCAATGTTTCTTTATAGATAAAGATGCACCAATTATAGAAACGGCTAAAAAATTCGCAGAATACATAGATTCACTATCTATATTACCATCTACTAAAACTATTAATGTTATGGGAGTATCAAAATGCGGAGCAATGTCACTTTATACACCAAGATTTTTCAAACATAATGAATCATTCCAAAAATTCAATTTGTTTAATGTCACTGTACCCTATCAAGGAACTAAGTTTGCATCTCCAAAATTAGTACTATCAGAAGCTAGAGCTTTTTCAAAAAAATTATTTGGAAACTCCCCTCTTGGTAAACTAGTATTTCAAAAACTTAAAGAAACCTATCAAGATGGATGTAGTTATTCTCACATGGACTACGATATATCTTTAGAAAATAGTATCGGAGGAACCCATAGAGCTTTATATGATAAAAACTTTATTAAAAATATGTTTTGCAATGAAAATATAGCCGCAATAAGAGAAATAAATTCATTTAAAAATTTTACAACAAGAATAGATAAATTTACTCTACCAGAAGCAATAAAAACATTAAACACTTGGGGAATCAGTCTATGTATAATAAATGATATTTTTTTTGAAGGAAAAGCAGATGGATTAGTTCCTTATGAATCACAAAAATCAATAGATGATATATTACATACAGAAAGCATTCACTTACCCTCTTCTCATCATGATGTAAACACAAATATAAGAGTGTGTAACCAAATATTAGAAGAAATCGATAAAACTATTGAACCAACTTTAAGATTGAAATAATAATATATTATGATATAATAAAAAACACTTAAGGAGGAACCTATGGAACTAGTTAATAAAAATTACGTAAAAATGTACAAATTTAATATTTTTCATGAAATGGTAAAAGCAGGAGCAACAGAAAAAGAACAAGATGATGAAAAAGTAGAATACCTTCAAAATCTACTAAGTACAGTCATGACATACGAAAAAGAAACACATCATCATATAGAAGATTTTTATATACCCGTAAAAGATATTGATATAAAAGATGCTGAAGTAACAAGAGAAATAATTATAAACGCACTTGTTTATGCAAGTATAACAAAAGATTTTAAAATGGTAAAAGAAATAACACCGTATTTATATGCAAAAAGATATACAATCTCAATTGGAAATGAAACACTAGATTACATACTTGAACATGGAATGACACCAGAAGAATTTATAGACGGAGAAAGTGAAAAATTAATATATAACAGTCAAACTGGAACACTTGAATACGGATACATTCATAATCATTCAGTTAAATTAGAAAGAAGGAAAAAATAATGAGCGAAATAATAAATAGAATACCTTCACATTATGTAAGTCAAACTTGTGCACAAATAATGATACCTTATTCTTCAACAATTACATTATTAAATAAAGATGGTATAGTATTTAATAAAGATAAAAGATATGATTTTATAAATAAATATTTAGAAAATGAATTAAGAAAAATATTTCCATATGACAATATACCAAATCATATTAAAAGACAAGGATTATTTGGAAAGAAAATAAATCTTACTAATCAAATTTTAAATTTTGATGAACACTATATTTCAATATCTGATGGAGTTCCTATTGATAGATATGTTATAAAAGATGATTCAACTGCACTATTTATGACAAAAGTATTACCATATAATATAAATGATGAATCAGAATATATAAATAAATATGAAACAATGACTAGAGAACAATTAGATAGTATTTTCAAACCAAGCAATGAATCAGAAAAAGTATATCTTATAACATCATATGGAGAACTTTATCACTCACCTAACATGGGATATCTTAATGAAGAAGAATTACTTGAAGCAGAAAAAGAAAAATATATTAAAGAATTAGAAAAAGCAAAACCACAATTTTCAAAAAATACAATTGAATTTTTAAAAACAAAAATTGAAAACATGCAATTATCAGATTTACAAAATATACCACTTCCACCACTTTGCTATATAGTTAGAATAGATGGAACAAATATAAAACTTCAACTAATTTATACTGAATTATTAATAAGTAATCGTTATATGGTAACAATAAAAAATATACCACTAAATAAATATGTACTAGAACAATTTAAATATATGGCACCAAATATAATAGAATTAAAAGAGCCAAAAATACCATTAAGATTAAACCCAGGTATTAAAAAACAAGATATTACTGAAGCAAAACAAAAAGTTTTAAGAATGAAGAATCAATAAAAAGATTCTTTTTTTATACGATAATTTGTCAAATCAAGTGCAACAATTAATGATATATTCATTAATTAACTCATTTGGTGTATTATAGTTTATACATTTTCTAGGTCTATTATTTAATAGGTCTAGTTTTTCTTTTAATTCAGTATTGTTGGCTTTTGAT
>JAZUBJ010000096.1:0-11327 GCA_045638445.1 Bacilli bacterium
ATTTAATACACTAAAATCAAAAGTATCACCAAGTATTTCACGAAGTGAATTAGCTTTCTCTAATGATGAAGTAGTATAATCTATATTAAATTTATATTTTTGAGCTATTTCAGATGCATATAACTCAATTAATTCTTTTTCAATATCTTCTCCATAAGGAACACTTATTTTGGTATTATTCTTTAAAACAAAATCTTTATTACACTTAAAACTAATAATACTATCAAGCATATGTCTTAAAATTCTACCTTGAATTTCATTTCCATTTTTAAGACCATTCATGATATTTTCATCAACATAACTAGTATTATTTATAATATCTATTTTATTTTGAGGTAGATTAGTACCAAATCTATCTAAAATACACTTTTTTAATATAACTTCAAATTGTTTAAGTCTTTCAATTATATCGTTAAGCATAAATCCTCCATATACATATATTATACATATTAAGTATATAATATTTTCAGATGTTTTACAACTTTATTTTGAGTAACAACTATGCTATAATATAGTTGCATTATTAATGGAGGTGAAGTATGAAAGTAATTTTCTTACAAGATGTAAAAAAACAAGCAAAGAAAGACGAAATCAAAGAAGTAAAAGATGGATATGCAAAATTTTTAATTGAACAAAAATTAGCAGTACCATATACAACAAAAAGCGCTGAAGTGCTAAAAGGTGAAATTAAAGCTAGAGAAGATGCAGAAGAATTATTAATTCAAGAATGCACAAAAGTTAAAAATAAACTAAAAGATAAAGAAATAACTTTCAAAGTTAAAACTGGTAATAATGATAAAGTTTTTGGTACAATAACAGCAAAACAAATCAGTGAAGAATTATCAAAAATGGGATTTGATGTAGATAAAAAGAAAATTAAAATTGATACAGATATTAATTCTCTTGGAACACATTTAGTAACAGTTACTCTTCACAAAAAGGTGGTATTTGAACTTAAAGTAGTATTAGTAAAATAACAGGGAGGTAACATGGCAAGAAAAGAACCACAAAATATAGATGCAGAAATATCTGTATTAGGATGCGGTTTCTTAGAAAAAAGCGCACTTGATAAAATAATGGATGAAGTAAGCGATGAAATGTTTTATAGTGATGCAAATAGAACTATATATAAAGCGATGAAAGCACTTCATACAAATAATATTCCAGTTGATGCAAACACAATTTGTAATGAACTAGATAAAAGTAAAAGTCTTGCTTCAGTTGGAGGAGTAGAATATATAACTGATATTATTAACTCAGTACCAAGTACAGCAAACTTAAATTATTATATTAAAATAATATTTGAGAAAGCTATATTAAGAAATTTAATTTCAAAAGCAACTCAAATACAAGAAGACTGTTATGATGAACAAGATTCAATATTAGATATAGTTGAAAATGCAGAAAGAAATATACTTGGAGTATATAATGATAGACTTGGAAGAGATATCAAAAAAATACAAGAAGTATTACCAGAACTTCAACATACAATTGAAACACTTGCTGATTCAAAAACAGATTTTACAGGAATTAGAACAGGTTTTTATGACTTTGATGCAATGACAAGAGGATTACAAAAAAGACAAGTAATTATTCTTGCAGCACGTCCAGGTGCTGGAAAATCAGCATTTGCATTAAATATGGCATTAAACGCAGCTATAAAAGAAAAGAAAAGTGTTGCATTTTTCTCACTAGAAATGGGTGCTGAAGAAATTGCAAAAAGAATGTTTGGATGTGTAGGTAAAATTGATGGAGACGTATTAAAAACCGGAAAATTCAAAAACACTGACTGGAAAAAGTGGAATGAAGCAATGAGCGAACTACAAGATACTAAATTTTATATAGATGACTCAGCAGGACTTACAGTTAGTGAAGTAAGAAGAAAATGTAGAAAATTAAAAAATTCAGATGATGGATTAGATTTAATAGTAATAGATTACTTACAATTATTATCTTCATCATCAAAATATGCAGGACAAAGAACACAAGAGGTTAGTGAAATAAGCCGTGATATTAAAAAACTTGCGATGGAATTAGAAGTACCAGTAATAGCACTAGCGCAACTTTCACGTAGCGTAGAACAAAGAAAAGGTGAAGATAGTAAACCAAAATTATCAGACCTTAGAGAATCAGGTTCAATCGAGCAAGACGCCGATATAGTTTTATTCTTGCATAGTGATGATTATGGTAAATATGATGGTAATGTAAATAGAAGAGTAGAACTACTTGTTGCAAAACACAGAGCAGGTTCTACAGGAAGTGTAAACTTAGTTTTCAAAATGAATACAGGTTCATTTGATAACTTTGTTAACAGGGAAGAGGCAAATGAATAAAAAGAAAATATCAATAGGAAGCATATTGTTAGCTCTTATAATAAATGCTTTTACAATTTATATGTGTCTTATATTTGAACCAGTAGAAAGAAAAATAAATGACTGCTATCAAGTATACTTAAGTGGTAAAAAAATAGGACTTATTAAATCAAAAGAAGAATTGTATGATTTAATAGATAGTGAACAAAAAGAAGTAAAAGAAAAATACGGAGTAAATAAAGTTCACTCACCACAAGGTTTAGAAGTACAAAATATAAAAACATATAAAACTAATTTATTAACAGCAAAAGAAGTATATGAAAAAATAAAAGATATAGAGCCTTTTACTATAGAAGGATACGAAGTAAAAATAAAAGCAAAATCAGAAGACGAAGATGATAAAAAAATATATATACTTAACAAAGATGATTTAGATGAAGCCGTTAAAAATACAGTACTAGCATTTGTTAAAGAAGATGATTATGAAAATTATTTAAGTGGAATAACACCAGAAATAATTGATAGTGGAAGAAAAATAACTGATATATATTTAGAAAAAAACGTAACAATAAAAAAATCATATATAAGTACAGAAGAAAATATAATTACAGATTTAGATACTTTAAGTATGTATTTCTTATTTGGAACAGATGAACTAAATAGCACATATAAAGTTAAAGAAAATGATACACTTGAAACAATAGCATATAATAATAAACTTGGTGTAGAAGACTTACTAATAGCAAATCCTAATATCGGTGGAGCTAATGCATTACTAGCAACAGGACAAGAATTAAACGTTGCACCAGTAAGACCATTATCAAATATAGTTGTTGAATCATTTGATACAGAATATCAAACAATAGAATATGAAACAAAAGCAGAATTTGATAAAACACTAAATGCAGATGAATCATATGTAAAACAACAAGGTTCTAATGGACTTAGTAAAGTTGTATATGCAACAAAAGAGATGAACGGAGTAATCCTAGCATCATCTATGGTAAAAGAAGAAGTAATAACTAAAACAGTAGATAAAATAGTAGTATATGGAGCAAAAAATGTTGTTTACTATGGAACAAAAACATATTTTGCATGGCCAACTACAAAACCATTTAGAATATCTTCTGGTTACGGATATCGTTCACACCCAATTAGAGGAGAATACCATTTCCACCCAGCACTTGATATTACAGGTACACCAAATAAAGAAATATATTCAATACAAGATGGAGTTGTTACAAAAGTTGTTCAAACAGGATATAACAGTGGAAGCGGAACTTACGTAACAATAGACCATGGAAATGGTTATGTAGCATCATATCTACACTTAGTTAAAAACTCAGCTAAAGTAAAAGTAGGAGAAAAAGTATCGAAAGGACAAATCATTGGAACAATGGGATGTACAGGTTCTTGTACAGGTACTCACCTTGACTTCAGAGTTAAGAAAAACGGACAATATATAAATCCAATGAGTCTATATAAATAATGATAAAAATAATTTGCGTAGGTAAAATAAAAGAAAAATATCTAAGTGATTTAATAAATGATTATAAACTTAGAATCTCTAAATATCAAAAAATAGAAATAATAGAATTAAAAGATAGTACAAACGAAAAAGAAAATGAAGAAATATTAAAACATATAAATGAAAAAGACTTTAATATATGTATGGATATAAAAGGTAAAAAACATACGTCAGTTGAATTATCAGAATTAATAGATAAAACATTTACACAAGGTTATAGTACAATAACATTTATAATTGGTGCATCTGAAGGATTAAATGATGAAGTAAAAAGTAAATGTAACTATAAATTATCTTTTTCAGATTTAACATTTCCTCACGGATTATTTAGAGGAATACTTCTAGAACAAATATATAGAAGTTTCAAAATAATAAATAATGAGAGTTATCATAAGTGATAACTCTTTAAAAATGTGATAAAATAACTTTGGTGATTAAAATGATAGGAAATGATTGGGATCAAGTATTGTCTTCAGTATGGAATAGCGAAGGCTTCAATAAATTCATGAATAATGTTAAAAAAGAATATCAAAAAAATATATGTTATCCAGAATTTGATAACATATTTAATGCATTAAAATTAACATCATATAAAGACACAAAAGTAGTAATAATAGGGCAAGACCCATATCATGGAGAAGGCGAAGCACATGGTCTTTCATTTAGCGTTCAAGAAGGTGTTAAGTTACCACCAAGTTTACAAAATATATTCAAAGAACTTTACACAGACTTAGGAATACAAAATGGAAAATGCGGAGACTTAACACCATGGGCTAAAGAAGGAGTATTACTTTTAAACTCAGTATTAACTGTTATAAAAGATAAAGCTGCTTCACACAAAGAACTAGGTTGGCAATTACTAACAGACCATATAATAAAAATATTAAACTTAAAAGAAGAACCAGTGGTATTTATACTATGGGGTAATTTCGCAAGAAGTAAGAAAAAATACATAACAAATACACGCCACTTAGTAATAGAAAGTGCACACCCAAGCCCATTATCAGCATATAATGGTTTTTTCGGAAGTAAACCATTTTCAAAAGCAAATAATTTTTTAAAACAAAACAAAATAAAAGAAGTGAATTTTACACTTCCATATCATTTATAAATTCAGTATCAATTTCTTTTCCTTCTAATATAGTAGCAGGTTCATATTTTGGAATTTTAGAAACTATATTATAAGGAAATTTTTTTATTAGACTATTAAATTTAACAGCATACTTATTATAAAAAGTTCTAAGAGATATTATATGAAGTTCATTTTCTTCAAAGTCATCAATTATTTCCCTAAACATTTTTAACTCTTTAGTCTTTTGATTATCTTCCTTAATTTGAACTAGTTCCTTATAACACTTATTTAATAAAACTTCAGTATCTAAAGAAGCAATTTCATCTTCACTAATATTTCTAACTTCTTCAAAAGATTTACTTTCAATTTTATATTTAGTTTCAACGTTTTTAATAAACTTTAAAACTATTTCATGTTTATCCTTACATTTATCATTAAATTCATTTTTAGCTTCATCCAATTTTTCTTTTATATTTGAAAGTTTACCATTATAGTTTTTATATATAACAATTAAAAGAGCAATAAAAACAATAATTACAACTAATAATAAAGCAACAATACCTAAAGTTTTCATATCATCACATCCTAAACATATTATATCAAAAAAACTAGTCTTTTAAAAGTTTATTTAGCATAAGTAATCTTTTCGTCAAACTCAACAAAATCTACATAAATCATTAATATTAAATAATATTTACCATTATCTATATCATTAATTATTAAATTATCTCTACCAGCTCGCTCTATAATACCAACAAAAACTCTATCTCTCCATTCAACTGAATCACTAAAAGAAGCATGAACTCTAACTTTTTTACCAATATTATTTCTTAAAATATTTTCTATATAACTAGTTTCCATATTATAATTCATTCCTTGAGTAGTATCTCTATCTATATCATTTAAAAAAACTGGTGTTTGGTAATAACTTCCATTCATAAAAACCCCCTATAATTATTTATGATAATTATTAGTTTTTGTGATACTTTTGTTGTATAATATTTTTATAAGGAGGACAATATGAAAATTAAAGTAGGAATATCAAATCATCATGTTCATTTATCAAAAGAAGCACTTAACATTCTATTTGGTGAAGGATATGAATTAACAGTAAAAAGTATGTTACTACAAAAAGAACAATTTGCAGCGAATGAACAAGTAACATTAGAAAGAAATGGAAAAAAATTAGAACATATAAGAATAGTAGGTCCACTAAGACCATATACACAAGTAGAATTATTAGAGAAAGATAATGAGTACTTTGGTATACATGCACCAGTAAGAGCTAGTGGAGATTTAGAAAACTCAGAATCTGTGATGATAATAGGACCAAAAGGTGTATACATGGCAAACTCAAGTGTAATTGTAGCAAATAGACACATACATATGAGTGCAGAAGATTTAAAAACATTTAATGTAGAAAACAAAGATATAGTACGTATTAAAACAAAAGATGGAATTGTTATGGATAATGTAACAATCAAATCAGATGATACATGTGTACTTGAATATCATATGAATAAAGATGAAGCAATTGATCTAGGAATAGAAAACGGAGATGAAGTAGAAATATGTTAAAACTTGATCATGTAACAAAATACTATGATAAATTTTTAGCAGTAGACGACATATCTTTTGAAATAGAAGAAGGAGAAATATTTGGACTTCTTGGAGTAAACGGAGCAGGTAAAACAACAACATTTAGAATGATTGTAGGATTACTTGAAAAAACAAAAGGTAAAATAACACTTTTTAATAAAAAAATAGATTATTCACAAACAGATAAAATAGGATTTCTAACAGAAGAAAGAAGTTTATTACCATCAAAAACAGTTTATGAACAAGCTATATTTTATGGAACTCTAAAAGGGATGGATGAAGAGTTAATAGAAAAAAGATTAGACGAATACTTAAAAGAATTTAAAATAGAAGATTACAAACATAGAAAAATAAAAGAACTATCAAAAGGTAATCAACAAAAAGTACAATTTATAACAAGTATAATTCATAAACCAAAACTACTTATATTAGATGAACCATTTAGTGGATTAGATCCAATTAATATAGAATTATTTAAAAAAGAAATATTAAAACTAAAAAAAGAAAAAACTATTATAATATTCTCATCTCATAGAATGGACCATGTAGAATATTTCTGTGATTCACTAATTATATTAGTAAAAGGAAAACCAGTTCTACAAGGAAAACTAAAAGATATAAAAAATAGTTATAAGAGAAAAAATATAAGAGTTATAGCTGATTTAGATAAATCTAAAATAGAAAAAATAAAAGGTGTAATAGAAGTAGAAAAAGAATTAGAAGAATATGTTATAAAAGTAGAAGATGAATCAATAACAGAAAATGTGTTTAAAGAAATATCTAAATGTAAAAATGTAGAAAAATTCTTAGTAGAAGCACCATCACTAAATGAAATATTTATTAGTAAAGTAGGTGAAGCATATGAAGAATAAATTTATATTTTTAACAAAAGATAGTTTAAAAAGTAAAATAAGTACTAAAACATTTAAAATAGTAAATATATTATTATGTATATTATTAGTAGGGCTTATTAACTTAGATTCAGTTATTAAACTATTTGGTGGAGACTTTAATGAATTAGTTAATATTTATATAGTAGATGAATCAAATGTATATGAACAAATAAATGAAACATTTGATAAAAGTGTTCTTTCATTAACACAAAGTTATAATGCAAAACTTATAAAAACAGATAAATCACTAGAAGAATTAAAAAAAGAATTAATAGAAGAAGAATCTGATCACATAATAGTACATATAACAAACGCCGAAGAACAAACTATAAAAGAAATATTTAACGCAAAAATAATTTCATATGGAAAAATAGATACTGTACTTTATACAGCACTAACAACAACATTAGACCAAGCAAAAACAATGATTGCATTAAGTATGGTAGATATTGACATGGAAATGTTAAATGATATAAATGAAAAGGTTCCAGTAGAAAGAATTATATTAGATGAAAGTATTGATGAAAATGAAGAAATGACAGAAATAATAGCATCTCTTATAATGATAGTATTTATATTACCAATATTTATGTTAATAATAACAGTTGTACAAATGATAGGTGCAGAAATAAATGAGGAAAAAACATCTAAAGGAATGGAAATAATTATATCAAGCGTTTCACCACAAGTTCACTTTAATTCTAAATTAGTAGCAGCAAACTTATTTGCATTAATTCAAGGATTATTACTTGTAGGATACGGATTCATAGGGTGCATAATAAAAGTATTAACAACTGGTTCTATGGATATGTCAAATACATTAAATGGAATTATCGGTACAACATCAAGTGGTGAAAATATTGTAAAACTAGTCCTTGAAAGTGGAATTGTAGATAAAATAGTAAATGGACTTCCAATTATACTAATTATGATTATTCTAACATTTGTAGTTTATACACTAGCAATAGGAATACTAGCAAGTGTAACAACATCAATGGAAGACTTTAATCAAATACAAACACCAATTATGATATTATTAATGGCAGGATATATGTTATCTATTTATTCAGCATTATTTAAAGGAGCAGTATTCTTAAAAATAATGTCATATATACCATTTATATCAGGTGTACTAGCACCGGTTATGTATATGCTAGGAGAAGTAACACTTATAGATGTAGGAATATCTATTGCGATATTACTTGCAACTATATTTGTACTATATAAATATGGACTAAGAGTATATAAAGTAGGAATACTAAATTACTCATCAAGTAACTTATGGAAAAAGATATTTAATGCATTAAAACAAAGAGACTAAAAGTCTCTTTTACTTTACAAAAAATTATAGTTGTGTTATAATCTATTCACACAAAAGGGGGTTGGAATTATGCAAACAAAAGAAACAGTTTTGATGCAAATTCCAAGAAGTTATACATATAAAAAAATAAGTGATGAAGGAATGTCAGGTATATGTTATCAAACTTCAGATGGAAGACTATTTAAAAAATATAAATATACAATTGAATATTATAGAGTTCTTAAAAATGTAGCAGATTATTTTAGATGCAATCATCTAGCGCTACCAGAAGAATTTATATTCCTAACATCATTAAGCGAAGAAAACTTCATAGGATATTTAAGACAACTTGTAAACGGAGATATATTTGATAATTTAAGTGATAATGTTAACTTAGCAAAATTTATAAAATCACTTAACTTATTAGAAAAAGAAATGATAGATAATTCAAGAAGAGGACTAGTATACTTAGATATGAATGGTTCTAACATGTTCTATACACCACAAGATGAAATAAAAGTAATAGACCAAGACTTATACGATATATCATATGAACAAAGCTTTAAAGAAAGAGCGTATTATAACTTAAGAGAACTAGCTAGTACAATTGCTTCATGTTTCTTCTCATCAAGAAATTATCAAGACTCAAGAATAAGAGAAAATGTAATGAAATGTACTACACATAGAAATGGTATTTTAAGACCATCAGAACTAATGATTGAAACAACAAATATACTTGAAGAATCATTCACAGGTTCTATATTAACTTTGGGGGATTTTAGAAAAAAATTAGAATTAACAAAGGAGAAGTAGATGGCAAAAATAGGTATTGATATTGATGATACAATAACAGATTCATCATCACTAGTAAAAGAATATGTAGAAAAATATGATGAATATTATTCAGATGAACATATTTTAAAAAACAGAATGAAAGATATAATGAGAGGGTTTTTTAACCATGAAGCAATAGTTAAATTTTATCTTGATCATGGAAGAGAAATCTCAAGAAATGTAAAAGTAAGACCAGATGCAAAAGAAATGATTGAAAAACTAAAAAGTGAAGGACATGAAATAATTATCATTACAGCAAGAACAAATAAATATTATAAAAATGCAAAAAGATTTTGTAAAAATTATTTAGATAAACACAAAATACCATATGATAAATTATTAACTGGACAAATATATAAAGTAAACGCATGTGTAGAAGAAGGACTAGATATAATGGTAGATGATGGAGTAGATACATGCGATGATTTAAATAGAAATGGAATAAAAGCGTTGCTTTATACAACAGAAGTTAATAAAGACTCAAAAACAATAAGTAAAAGAGTTTATTCATGGAAAGAAACATATAATAAAATACAAGAATACTTAAAAAATAAATAGATTTTAATAAATCTATTTTTTTATGCTATACTATTATTAGGTGATAAAATGTTAATAAAAATATTAGTATTAGTAATTTTAATATTTATTAATGGAATATTCTCAGCAACAGAAATAGCATTTTTATCTATTAATAAATATAAATTAAACAAAGAAATAAAAAATGAAAACAAAAAAGCAATTAAAATAGCAAAACTACTATCAGACCAAAGTACGTTTTTATCAGCAATACAAGTTGCGATAACTATATCTGGGTTCCTAGCAAGTGCACTAGCAGCTGAATCATTCGCAGGAGAATTAGCTCAAATGATGAATGTAACATTCATGACAAAAGAAACACTAACAACAATACTTGTAATTGTAATAACACTAATTCTTTCATACTTTACACTTGTATTCGGAGAACTATTACCAAAGAAAATAGGGCTAGCGTATTCTTATCAATTATCATTTAAAATGATAAATACACTATGTATAGTAATAACTATATTTAAACCAGTTATACTACTTCTAAAAAAATCAACAGAATTACTAGTAAAACTTTTAAAAATAAAAGAAGAAGTAGTAGAAGAAGATGACTTAAAAGATACAATAACAGACTCAAACTTAGAAGAATTAGAAAAAAAATTATTATTAAATGTATTTGAATTTAATGACGTAACAGTAAAAGAAGTAATGACTCCCAAAAAAGAAGTTATATCACTTGATATAGAAGACTCAAATGAAATATTAAAAAGAAAAGTAAGAAAAACAAAATACACAAGATTCCCAGTAACAAAAAATGGTAAAATTATGGGAGTATTAAACATAAAAGACCTAATCGTAAATGAAACAAATCATGAATTCAAAAACAATATAAGAAAAGTAACAAAAATAAAAAGTGATACAATTCTAGATGATGCATTCATGTTATTAAACGAATCATATGAACCAATCGCAATTGTTGAAGAAAATAAAGAATATATAGGTATCATAACAATGGAAGATATCCTAGAACATATAATCGGAGATATCTTTGATGAATATGACAAAGACAAACAAAAAGAAGAAAAAGAACAAAAAGAACAAACAAAATAAAAAATGATATAAAATTGAAGTTGTAAGATAAAAGTGGACACATAAAAAATGTTTCCACTTTTTTGTTTGATATAATTAGAATAAGGAGATGATTAAATGGCAAGTAAGGGTCAAAAATTTAAAACGAGAACACCTGAAGAAAAATATAAAATAA
>JAZUBJ010000097.1:0-4671 GCA_045638445.1 Bacilli bacterium
AAAAAGAATGTATAAAAGAAGACATAATAATAGAAAATGTATCATATAAAACAGGATTGAAATATATATTTAAAAATGTGGATATAAAGATAAAGTATGGAAGTAAGTTTTTGATACATGGAAATAGTGGTATTGGAAAAAGTACTATTATGAAAATCTTAATGAAATATTTAAATGAATACGAAGGAAATATATATTTAGGAAAACAAAATTTGAAAGATATATCACATGATAATATTTCAAACAATATAACTTATGTATCACAAAATAGTTATATAAATAATGATACATTTGAAAATAATATAATATATGGAAGAAACATAGATAGAAATAAATTTGAAAAAGTATTAGAAGTATGTAATCTGAAAAAATTAAGAGATAAAAATAAACTAAGAAACAATTTTATGATAGAAGAAAATGGATTTAACATATCAGGAGGAGAAAGACAAAAAATAATATTAGCAAGAAGTATATTAAGTGATTTTAATTATTTAATATTAGACGAGTCATTAAGTGAAGTAGGTTACAAAGAAGAAAAAGAAATAATTGGTAAAATATTCGATTGTTTTAAAGATAAAACAATTATATACATATCACATAAAAAAGAAATTATAGATATGTTTAAAGAAAAATATAAAATGAAAGGAGTAGGTCATAATAACGAATCAAGAATTATATGAAATAAAAGCTGGGGCATCAAAATGGGGATTTGGAATTGTATTAGGAGCTTTAGTTTCATTTATAGCAGGAGTCATTGACGGATTTTTAAGGCCATTACCATGTAATGACTAAAAATGAATTATATGAAATAAAAGGAGGAATAAACGCATCATCATTAAATGCACTTGCAAGAATAGTAAATGCTGTTTTATCGATTGGACAAATGATTGGCTCAGCAATAAAAAGAAAATTAAGAGGAGAAACAAATACATGTTAAATTAAAATAATACTGAAATTTGCATTTTTTATAAATAATTAGTATAATATGTTAAGAGGTGTTTTATGATCGGAATTTATGATTATACAGTGTATTTAACATATATGAATTTTATTTCAGGTATACTTGGGATAATATGTGCTACAACAGGAAATGAAAAAAGCATTTTTTATGCAATAATATTGTTAATGTTTGCTGGAATTTGCGATATGTTTGATGGAAAAGTAGCAAGAACAAAAAAGAAAAGAACAGTAGAAGAAAGACATTTTGGAGTACAATTAGATAGTTTAGCAGATGTAGTATCTTTTGGAGTACTACCAGCAATAATAGGATATAAATTAGGGGCACCAATGATATTGGTTGCACTATTCCCAACAGCAGGATTAATAAGATTAGCGTGGTTTAATGTTTTAGAAATAACAAGAAATAGTACGGAACCAGTAAAAGCATATACAGGGTTGCCAATTACAACATCAGCTATGGTTTTCCCATTTATTTATATGTTAAAAGACATATTAGGAAGTTATTTTCAAATGACATATATAATAATGATGGCAGTAGTAGGTGTATTATTTATTTTAAAAATAAAAATAAAAAAACCAGATACTAAAGTAATGTTAGCGGTGGTAATTGTTGGAATAATAATGTTTGCATTGATGGTGAAATAATGTATATATCAAGAGAAAGAAATAGTGAAGTTAACATTGTAACTGAACCATCATTAGCTCTAAAATTTTTATATAATACGCTTATTGGAAGAATGATATTAAAAGTACTTATAACTAAACCAATATCAAACTTAGCAGCATTGTTTATGAATAGTGGATTATCAAAATTTATGATAAAAAGCTTCATAGATAAAAATGATATAAATATGTTTGAATATGATGATAGAAAATATAAATCGTATAATGATTTTTTTACAAGAAAAGTAATATCTTATAAAAGACCAATAAATGCAAGTAAAGATGTTTTAATAAGTCCATGTGATAGTAAACTAATAGCATATAAAATAACAGATGATTTAACTATCGGGATAAAGAATGGATATTATAGTATTAATTCTTTAGTTGATAAAGATATTATGGAAGATTATAAAGGTGGAGACGCTCTAGTATTCAGATTATCAACTGATAACTACCATAGATATTGCTACATCGATAGCGGTTCAAAAGGTAAGAATACAAAAATAAAAGGTGTACTTCACACAGTACAACCAATAGCGTTAAATAAATATAATTTTTATAATATGAATTCAAGAGAGTGGACTCTATTGAATACAAATAATTTTGGAAAAGTAATTCAAGTAGAAATAGGAGCACTTTGTATTGGAAGAATAAAAAATGCTCATGAAACATACATCTATAAAAAAGGAGAAGAAAAAGGATACTTCGAATTTGGTGGTTCTACAATAGTATTATTATTCAAAAAAAACACCATAAAGTTAGATGAAGATATTTATAAAAATTCGCAAGAGAATATAGAGACAATAGTTAAATATGGAGAGAGAATAGGAAAAGCAAAATTCCTAAAAAGAATAATAAATAGAATAATAAAAAAATAAAATACTTAGAAATTTTCTAAGTATTTTTTATATGCATTAATGCTTATTTCATCTAAATTATTATATTTAAGTTTTTTAGTTTTACATAACTTGCATAATATAAAATTTGTAAAAAATGGATTTCTAATAAGTAATGGACCAATGATATGAGTAGCATAAACATTTTTGTATACAAATCCTTCATTATCATTTTTTAAATCATTAGAGTAATCTTTGTTTAATTTAAACAATGGTTCTTTAATACCAAAAACTAAATCACATCTATTTTGAAATCCAATAATTTCTTCATCAATAAAATCACACTTACCTCTAACTTCACCAACAATTCTATCTTTAGAAGCATTGTTTAGATTAGATTCACTAATATATCTAGTATAATAGTCAAATATGTTTAAAGCATTAAGTTTTTCAGTCTTTGTTTCTATAAATTTACCAAATAAATCCATAGAAGAACCAGTTAATATTAAATATTTATTACTTTCAATATATTTTTCAAATTCATTTTTTCTTTTTAAAATATCATTTAAGGCAAGTTTCATATTATCCTCAGAACCAGAACCAATATAAATAATATCATAGTTATCAAAATTAATTTGATCATTTAAACTTTTATAATCTACTTTAACTCTTATTTTATTTAATTCAAGATTATACTTGATACATCTTGTATTTGCATTTTCTCCATAAAGGTTTAACAAATCATAATATAAATGTAAAACGTTTATCATTTTTGTTCCTCCTTTATAATATTTTTTAATTGAATTTCCTTATCAAAACAAACCATTGAATAAATATTTCCTTTAGTTTTCTTTTTAATTATCTTAGCTAAATCCTTTAAATCAGGGACAAGAATTATTTTATCATCTTCAATATTGGCATATTTCATTCTAAGTTCTAAATCGTAACAAAATTTACCAATTAATATAATATTTTTAATACTATCATGTTTTAATATTTCAAAATCAATATCCCAAATCCATGAAATATCATTTTCTTTATATCTACGACTTGAAGAATCAAAACCAAGAATAATAGTTTTATCACCATCTTCATGTACAATGTAATCAAGTGATTGTTTATAACTTAAATTATTTTCATTTTTACTAGCAAGCATTTGCCAATTTCTTTTATTAAACTTATATATATTTAATCTTTTAGTTTTGATATCATCATTTAAAACATTAAGAATTTCATCATCACTCAAACCAAGTGATTTACATAAAGCATAACATCCAGTTACAAAATAAACGGTGTATAAAAAATTAGATGGTAATTTAACTTCTTTTTCATTTATTGTGATTCTTCTATTTACAACATCAACATTTTTTGCTTCATATTGAGGAGTTCCTCTATAGAAATGATATTTCGGACACTGATAAGAACCAATATGCCCATAATGATAAAATTCATATTCAAGTTTAGAATTACAAATAGGGCAATAACAAGCATCTAAATTATGAAGTTTGCTTGCAATTGAATAATCATTTTGACTTACTCCATAACTTACTTTAATACCTTTATGATTAATTCTAAGTCTATTAACAAAAGGGTCATCAACATTAAGAATTAACGTTGTACCTTCAGGAATTGCACCTTTTATTGCATTATATATTTTCTCAGGATGAGAGTTTCTAGGTGGTTGATCTCGAGTAATGTTAGTAATCATTAAATGAGTAGGAGTTATATGTTCAAAAATATACTTCATAAATTGTTCATCAAGTTCCATTAGTAAAATATCTTTTTTTACTTTTCCAAAAAAATTACAATTATTTAAAATCATAGAAGTTATACCATTTATAGTATTACTTCCTTCTTTATTATAACAAACAGTATAATTATTTTTTGTTAGTATGTTATACATTAGTTCTGTACTAGAACTCTTACCACTAGAACCAGTAATACCAACAACATATTTAGGTAACTCAATTTTCTTTAAAATGTTTTTATCTAATTTTAAAGCATAATGACCACCAATAACACTACCTTCATGACCAAGTAGTTTACTAAGTTTATTAATAAATTTACAAACAAATATTACAATTATTTTCCACATAATATCACCTAAAATTATTATATAACAAAATAAATATTTTACAAAATAAAAGTTAAATTTTAAAAAACATATTATATAATAGTAAATAAAATGTCTACAAGATTATTAATATGAAAA
>JAZUBJ010000098.1:0-8197 GCA_045638445.1 Bacilli bacterium
TTCATCATTATAACTCTGATAACCATAATCAAATTTATCATTATTTTCATTTATATATTTCTCTATTTTACCAAAATAATTTTCATAATTATCTCGGGAACCTTTTCCTATAATTAAAACATTATAATCTAAAAATTCCAATAAACTAAATTTTTCACGAATACTCAAAAAATTCGTAAAACCATAATCTTTTTTTTCACCATCATCATATTTTACTTTTATATCAAATGAATTATTATAAGGTAAATGATTATTACCACCATTATTATATACATAGCATTTTTGATTACAAATAATATTAAAATAACCTATTTCAGCATCTTCAATAAAATCAGCAACAAAATAATATCGTTTATAAGTTTGAGTTAAATCAACCCTAAAACTTTCTCTCAAAAACATATCACCTGTAGAATTACAAATTGAAATAAAAAATTCTGCAAAATTTAATTTCTTACTTACATTATCTTTTTTTATAATATTAATAGGCATATAAGAATAAAAGTAATTTTTATTTATTTCATTATTAACATCTTTCCCATCATAATAAATACCAAAGTCAATATAATTAGTACCAAGTCTAGCATTACCCTTTGATTTAACTTTTAATTCTAAAAAGTCAGTATTCTTTTTAATCGGCAAATCAATATTTATATTTTTTAATTCAAAATAAAATATATAACCTACGGTATTCCCTTTTTTATATTCTTTATATTCTCTTAAAGCAAATGAATCATCCAAAATTTTCAAATCATTAATATCAATATCATAAATATCCTTTTCAAATGTTAAAATATAAGGCTTAACTTTATAATTGCCATTTTCATATTTTAAAAATTTTTTATTATCATAATCATAATCAATATAACTAACCACATTATCAATTGACTTTATAATTTTTAAATTAAATTCATCATTTTGATAAATTGTATTATAATCAGAATCAATAAATAAATCAGAATAAAATTCATCATGTTCAATAAATGTTGATGTTCCATCTTCAAATATTACTTTAATTGGATCTTCATAATTACCAGCATAACCATCATAAAAAGTCATACTTCCAATACCAATTACTTTACACTTTGTATTGCAAGAAACATATCTAGGATGTCCATACGTAAAAAAATTATTTAAACTTTTAGAATTATTTTCATTTTTTATAATCGTAATTGGAATAAATTCTTCTTCTTTTCCATCCAAATAATCAAATTTAATATTATATGTACCCAAACTAACACCATCTTTTGCAGTCAGTTTCAATCCACTTAAAACACCAACATCCATCAACCTATTATCTTCGATATCTGCTAAAACCACATCATCTGACATATCTATACTTTTACTAATTTTATAATAAAATACATATCTAACTAATTTACCATTTTCCTTCTTTTCATACCTATCAAAAGTAAAACCATCCATAGATTTTATATTAGATAAATCTAAAGAAAAAATATCTTTTTCAAATTCAATATAAAATGGCTTATTAGTATCTCTTGTAATCTCATAAAATCCAATATCAAAATTAATAGAATCACTTTCATATATTGTAGTATATTCAGGTTCAATCAATACTTTACTATAATGATTTCTTCTATTTTTTTCATAATCATTTTCAAAATCATTATCATTATCAGCAAATACAACACCAAGTATCATACCAACTAACAAAACAAACACAAATAAAACCAATGCAGAATTATCCTTTTTCATACTACCACATCCCTACTATAAATTAATTTTATCATAACAAAAAAAGTGTTTCAATTTAGAAACACTTTATTTTATAATTTAAATTCTTCAAAGAAATCACTCATAGTTAATTGTTTTTCTTTTTTAGGTTTTTCCTTAACTTCAGCCTTAGCTATTTTAATTTCTTTGTCTTTAGTAACTTCCTTAAATTCTTCTTCATCATTACTTTCAATTTCAATAATTGGTGGTTTTTCATTAGTTATATCAACAATCTTAGATAACATAAATATATTATCAACATTCTTTCTACTAAATGTCATACCAGTACTTTGAGTATCCATAATACTAATATCACTAGATTTTAAATAACCAACGTCTCCATCAACTATACCAAAAATATTTTTACTAGAAGAATTATATGCTCTTACTATATTATATCTCTTAGATTTTGGAGTTTTAATAATTGTAGAACCTTTCTTAGCTCTTCCTGACATCTCAATATCACTAACTTTAACTCTCTTAGCAGTATTTTTATCAGTAAATATTGTTACATATTCTTTATCAAGATTATGTACAAATCCACAAACTACCTCTCTATTATCAGAAAGTTTAATTGACTTAACACCACTAGTTCTAAGTCCAACAACAGGTATTTCATTAACATCATATTTTAAAGCATACCCATCATTTGTAATAACTACAACGTCAGTTCCATTATATCTACTTACACTTAATAACTCATCATCATCCTTAAGTTTGCACATAGAAATTGGTTTTGTATAACGACTAACTTCAAATGCATTTAAAGGAACCCTCTTAACCATACCCTTCTTAGTAAATATAGTTAAAATTGAATCGTCAAACTTATGAACAGCTATTGTCTTAACTATTCTCTCTCCATCACTAACTTTAATAATACTAGATACATGAGATCCAACATCTTTAAATTTACTTTCATTAATTTCTCTAACTGGTAAATATAAATAATTACCTAAATTAGTAAATAATAAAATTGTATCTAAATTATTAACTTTATAGAATCCTTCAATATAATCTCCTTCTTTAACAACAGGATACTCGTTTTCATTTGCTGCCATAACTTTAAGTGAATGTTTTTTAACATAACCAGCAGCAGATATACATACAACAAAATCTTCTTTTGTAACCATATCAAGTTCATCTATTTTAATTTCAGTAATTTCTTCTTTAATTTCTGTTTTTCTAGGTGTAGCATATTTCTTTCTAATATCTCTTAATTCACCCTTCATAACATTACGAAGTTCATTCTCATCACTAAGAATCTTTTCACACTCAGCAATAAGACTTTTTAACTCTTCACTTCTTTCTTCTAAAGAAACAATATCAGTATTAGTTAATTTATATAATTGTAAAGTTACAATTGCTTCAGCTTGTTCTTCAGTAAATTGATACTTCTCAACTAAATTAACTTTAGCATCACTCTTATTTTTAGAAGCTCGAATTGTAGCAATAACTTCATCTAATATTGAAATAGCTTTAATTAAACCAGAAACAATATTATATTCTTTTCTATAACTAGCTAAATTAAACTCTGTTCTCTTAGTTATAACTTCTTTTAAATGCTCAATATAAGCATCTAAAATTGGAATAATACCAAGAGTCTTAGGTGTTCTATTTACTATAGTAACCATATTATAGTTATAAGAAACTTGCAAATCAGTATTCTTAAGTAAATAATTTAATATTAATTCTTTATTAGCACCATTCTTTAAATCAATTGCTATTCTAAGACCTTCTCTATCAGTTTCATCTCTAACTTCAGCAATACCCTCAATTTTTTTATCGATTCTAAGAGCATCTATCTTTTGAACAAGTAAAGCTTTATTAACATCAAAAGGAATTTCACTAATTATAATTTGTTCTTTTCCTTTTTCCTTTTTAAATTCAGTTTTACTCTTAACAATTACTTTTCCACGACCAGTTGTAAAAGCATCTATTATTCCATTTTTACCCTCAACTATACCACCAGTTGGAAAATCTGGTCCCTTAACTATTTCTAAAATAGTATCAAGTCTACAATTAGGACTATCAATTCTCTTAATTGTTGCATCAACTATTTCACCTAAATTATGAGGTGGAATATTAGTAGCATAACCAGCAGAAATTCCATTTGAACCATTTACAAGTAAATTTGGAAATTTAGCTGGAAGTACAGTAGGTTCTAAAAATCTATCATCAAAGTTTGGAGCCCACTTAACTGTATCTTTATCAAGTTCACTTAATAACTCACCAGCTATCTTAGCAAGTCTAGCCTCAGTATAACGGTAAGCAGCTGCTGAGTCACCATCCATTGAACCATTATTTCCTTGAATATCTACTAAAATTGTATTTTGCTTCCACCATTGACTCATTCTTACCATTGCATCGTAAACAGATGAATCACCATGTGGATGGAATTTACCAAGCACATCTCCAACAGTAGCAGCACATTTTATATATCCTTTATCCCATGTATTATTTGCTTTATACATTGCATAAAGTATTCTTCTTTGAACAGGTTTTAAACCATCTCTTACATCTGGTATAGCTCTATCAAGAATGATTTCTTTAGCATATTTACCAAATCTATCACCCATAATTTCTTCAAGGGCATAATCTTGTATACGTTTTAAAATATCATTTTTCATGTGTCACCTACTTTACCCTATAATCATCTTCCATTGTAAATTCAACGTTTTCATCAATCCATTCTTTTCTAGGATCAACTTTATCACCCATTAATACGCTAACTCTCTTCTCAGCAAGAGCAGCATCATTTATATTTACTCTAATTAAACTTCTTGTTTCTGGATTCATAGTAGTTTCCCAAAGTTGATCAGCATTCATCTCACCAAGTCCCTTATATCTTTGGATAGAACATCTACCAGTATTCTCACGTCTAATTTCTTCAAGTTCTTCATCACTATATGCATAAAATTTCTTCTTACCACCAAAATCAATTTTATACAAAGGTGGAAGAGCAATATATAATTTACCTGCTTCAATTAAAGGTCTCATATAATGATAGAAGAATGTTAATAAAAGAATTTGAATATGAGCACCATCAACATCAGCATCGGTCATAATAATAACTTTATCATAATTAGATTCACTAACATCAAAGTCAGCTCCTACTCCAGCACCAATAGTATAAATCATTGTATTTAATTCTTCATTTTTATAAACATCTTCACGACTAGCTTTACTAGTATTAAGAACTTTACCCCTAAGTGGTAATATTGCTTGGAATTTTCTATCACGACCACCCTTTGCAGAACCACCCGCAGAATCTCCCTCGACTAAAAATAATTCATTTATTTTTGAGTTTCTTCCTTGGGCTGGCGCTAACTTACCAGATAAATTCTTTTCTTGTTTACTCTTATTCTTTCCTTCTCTTGCTTCTTGTCTTGCTTTTCTAGCAGCTTCACGAGCAAGTTTACTCTTTAATACCTTGTCCATAATAGACATTGCAGTATCTTTATTTTCAAGTAAAAAATAAGATAACTTTTCATATACTATACTCTCAACAGTAGTCTTTGCTTGAGGAGTACCAAGTTTACCCTTTGTTTGACCTTCAAATTGAAGTAAACTCTCAGGTATTTTTAAACTAATAACAACACTTAAACCTTCTCTTGCATCACTACCATCAATAGTATCTTTACCTTTTAATAAATTAAATTCTTTAATATATTCATTAAAAACTTTAGTTAAAGCAGTTTTAAATCCAACTTCATGTGAACCACCATCAATAGTCTTAACATTATTAACAAATGATAAAATATGATCATTGTAATCAGTATTGTATTGCATAGCAATATCAGCAACAATACCATTCTTTTCTCCACCAAAGTTAATAACCTTACCTAATGTTTCCTTACCTTCATTAATATATTCAATAAAAGAAACTAGTCCATTTTCATAACAATAAACATTATGTTTATCATCTTCTTCATCGTGAACTTCCATTGTAAGACCATTAATTAAGAAAGCACTCTCCTGCATTCTTTCACAAATAGTTGTAAAACTAAATCTCGCATTTCCAAATATTTCTGCATCTGGAAAAAATTCAACAGTTGTACCAGTCTCACGTGTAGTTCCAATAACTTTTAAGTCTTTATCTAAATGTCCACCATTTTTAAAACTAATTTCATGAATTTTACCTTCTCTTTTAATAGTAACTTTCATCCACTTAGACAATGCATTAACTACAGATGAACCAACTCCATGAAGACCACCAGATACCTTATATCCATCATTTTCAAATTTACCACCAGCATGAAGCACAGTATAAATAACTTCAGGTGTTGATTTACCTGAAGCATGCTTTCCTGTTGGTACTCCTCTACCATGATCCTCTACAATTACACTACCTTGTTTAGTTAAAGTAACAACTATTTTATTACCATAACCATTTATAGCCTCATCTATTGCATTATCAACAATTTCCCAAACTAAATGATGAAGACCTCTTTTATCAGTAGAACCAATATACATACCTGGTCTTTTTCTAACTGCATCTAATCCTTCTAAAATTTTAATCGATTTTTCACTATATTCATTTCCTGCCATTCACATCACCTAATCTCTTTACTAATTATACACAAATAAATAAAAAGTGTAAACACATACTTTACACTTTTATAAGTCAACTATTTCAACATCTTCTTTTCTTTCAAGCTCTGAAGTAAACATACTAGTACTAGTATTTTCAGCCTTTTTCTCACTTGTATCTAACATTGCAAAATTATCATTTCTTGCAATTGGTTTAAATGTAGTATCTTCAAATGGTAGATTATCACTCCTTCTCATAACTTCTTGATCTAACTTAGAAGCCCTATATGGTTCAGGAGCAGTAAAATCATTAATCTTACTCTTAAATATAGAATCTATACTATTCATATTCTCAGTCTCATCAACACTACTATTAATATCATTAATTTCTTCTTGAGTCATTAAATTAATACTTTCACTTCTTGCATTATCAAGAGCATTAAAATAATCATCATGACTCATCTTATAATGACAATCACTTCTTGCAAGTAAAGGATAAAATATTATTGGAAGAAATACTAAACCTAATTTATATACAATACTAGCATTATATACTTTCCCTAAACTCACTGACATTACCAAAATAGGAATTATATTTAATACAGGAATAAAAAATAATATTCCCAAATAAGAACTAACTTCACATACCTCTAACATACCAAATAAATTTAATACAGGATACATCGCAGTCTTCTCATTTATTGACGCTTTTTTAAATAAATTACCACAAAACATAACAATAACAGAATGAACCAATGATAAACACCATACAATAATTAAAATAGTAACCATCATTTTAGTAGTAGTTATAGATAAATTATTCATTTCATATCCTCCTATTTATATAAATATGATACTATATTAATGATTTTTTTGCAATATTTCCAATATTTTTATACATTTTTAAAAAAAATCCCGTTTTTTGAAAAAAAATGCTTGCAAAAACAATAAAAGTATTGTATTATTAAGAAGTCAGCCGGAGATGTGGCATGACATGGGCTTGTAGCTCAGTTGGTTAGAGCGTTCGTCTGATAAGCGAAAGGTCGATGGTTCAAGTCCATTCAGGCCCACCATTATAAAATGGCCCGTTGGTGAAACGGTTAACACACACGCCTTTCACGCGTGCATTTATGGGTTCAAATCCCGTACGGGTCACCATTAGTAAACTAAGAGATAGAAATATCTCTTTTTTTTATGTATTAAATCATTTTTTTCTTGCATATTCAAAAAAAGTATAGTATTATTAAGAAGACAACCGAAGAAATGGTGTCTATGGGCTTGTAGCTCAGTTGGTTAGAGCGTTCGTCTGATAAGCGAAAGGTCGATGGTTCAAGTCCATTCAGGCCCACCATTATTAATGGCCCGTTGGTGAAACGGTTAACACACACGCCTTTCACGCGTGCATTTATGGGTTCAAATCCCGTACGGGTCACCATTAGAAATCAAGAGATAGAAATATCTCTTTTTTTATTGCAGATAATTTGTCAAATCAAGTGCAACAGTTAATGATATATTCATTAATTAACTCATTTGGTGTATTATAGTTTATACATTTTCTAGTTCTATTATTTAATAGGTCTAGTTTTTCTTTTAATTCAGTATTGTTGGTTTTTGATAAATCCATTCCTTTTGGATAATATTCTCTTAATAATCCATTAGTATTTTCATTTGTTCCTTTTTGCCACGCACAATACGGATCTGCAAAATACATATCACAATTTAAATCCTCTTCAATCTTTTTCCAACCCGCAAATTCTTTGCCTCTATCACAAGTTATTGTTTTTACTAATTCAGGTGGAAATTGACTTAATAGTTCTATAATTGCTTGTGTTACATTTTCTTCTTTTCTATCCGGCAATAATTTGCATAAATATAATCTTGATTTTCTTTCTGCTAATGTTACAAAACAATATTTACTTTTCCTTTGATGAGCTAT
>JAZUBJ010000099.1:0-16155 GCA_045638445.1 Bacilli bacterium
ACCTCTTCCAACAGGATTACATCCAGATAGAGTAACATATGATAGTATGGATGAAAGCCAAATAGAATCGCTAGAAGCTCAAAGAAATAGATATGAACCTCTTCCAACAGGATTACATCCAGATAGAGTAACATATGACAATATGGATGAAAGCCAAATAGAATCGCTAGAAGCTCAAAGAAATAGATATGAACCTCTTCCAACAGGATTACATCCAGATAGAGTAACATATGATAGTATGGATGAAAGCCAAATAGAATCGCTAGAAGCTCAAAGAAATAGATATGAACCTCTTCCAACAGGATTACATCCAGATAGAGTAACATATGACAGTATGGACGAAAGTCAAATGAAAGTATTTGAAGCACAAGTGTTTGAAAGGAAACAAACTGATATTCCATATAAAGAATACTTTAATAATTTACTTAAAACTCAAATTATAGAAAATGAAGAAGAATTTAAAGATGCAGTAATTCGTAGTATGCAGTCTAATCAGTTAATGCAAACATTTACAAATAATATTATAGAAAAAATAGGACAAAAAACTATAGATTTTAAATCAATAGACAAAAGTGATAAAGAATTAGTCGAAAAAAGTAAAAAAGAAATAGAAAGTTTAGTTTATATATATGAAAGATACATGTATGCTTTAAAAGAAAATGGA
Organism: Bacilli bacterium; assembly: GCA_045638445.1. GTDB lineage: Bacteria > Bacillota_I > Bacilli_A > RF39 > UBA660 > CAG-1000. The sequence goes on from JAZUBJ010000099.1 coordinate 665, forward strand.
TGGAGTTTTACGTCTTATGGATTTGATGTTACAAGCATGAGTATCCCAGAAGATATAAGAGAAAATATATGGAAATTGCAAAAAGAATTCAATATAACATTTAACATTGCAATTCCTGCTGATATGGGAGAAGATTATGGGAAGGCATTCGAAAGACAAGGAAAAATGATACCAGGACTAACTTTAATGTCAGATGAACTTAGAGGAAAAGAAATAAATTGGCATCAGGTAATGATATATCATGAAAATGAACTAACACCATCCCAAAAATTTAGATCAAGATAGAAAGAAAATAATGAATAATTATTTTCTTTTTTCATATAAATTAATGAGGTGACAAAAATGGATGTAATAAAAGTTTCAAGTAAAAGTATTTCACAAAAGGTAGCAGGGAGTATAGCAAACTCTTTTAGAGAAGGCTCAACTTCTGTAGAAATACAAACTGTAGGAGCAGGTGCAATAAATCAAGCAATAAAAGCAGTATGTATTGCAAGAGGTTATGTAGCACCATTAGGATATAATTTGATTTGTATACCGGCTTTTTATGATGTTATAATTGACGGGAAAGAAAAAACTGCAATTAAATTATTAGTAGAAGCTAAATAGCTTCTTTTAATTTGGTCAAATAAATCGTAAAGGAATTTAAATTTATAGAAAAAAGAAATTAAATGAGTTATAATGATTATATATGTAAAAGAGGTGAATAAATGTTAACAACAATATTTAGTATTATTACAAAAGTTATAGATATTGCAATAGTATGGTTTATGTTTTACCAACTATTAAATTACTCAAAGAACAATTTTAAACTAACATTAATCTTTAAGGGGTTAATTGCAGTTATTATATTAAAATTATTAAGTGATTGGTTAAATTTGAATACGGTAGGAATCATATTAGAATATGTAATTTCTTGGGGACCACTTGCACTTATAATTATATTTCAACCTGAAATAAGAAATGTTTTAGAAAGTATAGGAAGAACACAACTACTAGGAAGACATAAAACTCTAACAGTAGATGAAAGAGAAAAAATGGTTTATGAAATTATTAATGCGATAGATTATCTAAAGAAAAATAAAATCGGTGCATTAATGGTAATTGAAAGAGATTATAGTTTAGCTCAATATATAGAACCAGCAACAAAATTATACGCTGATATAAGTAGTGAGTTATTGATATCTCTATTCTTTCCAAATAACCCACTTCATGATGGAGGAGTTATATTACAAGGAGATAAAATCACATGTGCTGGAAGTGTTTTTCCAACAAGTAATAATCCAAATATTTCAAAAAGATTAGGAACAAGACATAGAGCTGCTCTTGGAATAAGTGAAGTATCAGATTGTATTTCAATTATAGTAAGTGAAGAAACAGGAAGAATTTCAGTAGCTGTTTCAAGTGAATTAAATTACAATTTAAGTTTAGATGATGTTAAATTATTGTTACTAGAAGAATTACAACCAAAAAGAGAAACATTCTATGAAGTAGACTTAGAAAGTGAAGGTGAAGAAAATGAGTAAGAAAAAAGGTTCATTTTTTAAACCTATTAAAAAGTTCTTTAGAGTTATTTTTAGAGTATTATATAGAATATTAGATTTACTAATTGTAACTCCATTATCAAAACTTGTTTATAGAATTGGAGATGCAATTGCAAATAGAAATGGAAGTTTTGATAAATTCATTAATAATCCAACAACATTATTATATTTATCACTAGTAGTTGCATTAGCAGCATTCTTTGCAGTTGATTTAAAAGTAGTAAATTTAACTGAAACAGAAGCAATCGTACTTTCAAATCAAACAATAAATGTTGATTATAATGAAGAAGCATATGTAGTAGAAGGAATTCCAGAAAGTGCTGATATTGTACTTATGGGTAAAAAAAGTTCTTTATATTTAGCAGAACAATTAGGAGACCATCAATTATCTCTTGATTTAACAGGATATAGTGAAGGAACTCATAAAGTAAATATAAAATATAATAATCCAATCAATACACTAGATTATAAATTAGACCCATCAAGAGTAACAATTGTAATACATCCAAAAGTTAGTGAATCTAGAACATTAACAACTGATATATTAAATCAAGATAAATTAAATGAAAAACTAACAATTAGTTCAGTTGCACTTGAAAAATCAGAAGTAATAATTAAATCATATAAAGAAAAAATTGGAACTGTTGCAAATGTAAAAGCATTAGTTGATGCAAATGCGTTAAATGCAACAAAAGCAGATACATACACACTTGATAATGTTAAATTAGTAGCATACGATGAAAACGGAACAGAAATTAATGATATTGAAATTGTACCAAATACAATTACAGCGACTGTAGTTGTAGATAGTCCAAATAAAACAGTACCAATTAATGTAGTACCTGTTGGAAGTGTAGCGAGTGGAAGTGCAATAAGTTCTATAACACCTAATGTTGAAAATGTAACATTATACGGTGACGAAGCATCATTAAAAGGAATTGAAAAAATTGATGTAGAAATAAATGTAGATGGATTAAGTCAAGATAAGACATATCAAGAAACAATTGTTAAACCAAATGGTGTAAGAAGTATGAGTGAAACAGCTCTAACAATCAAAGTAGTTATGGAAAAAGAAACTTCAATTGAATTTGAAGGAGTACCAGTAACATTTGAGGGACTTGATGATAAATTTGATGCAAAAGCAGCAAATATAGAAAGTACAAGTGTTGATGTCGTTGTTAAAGGTGTTAAAACACTATTAAATAAAGTTAAGAAAGAAGATATAAAAGCAGTTGTTGATCTAAAAGGAATTGAAGCTACAGGAACATATGATGTACCAGTAAATGTAGTAGGTAATGACAATAAACTAATTTATACTTCAAGAACAACAAAAGTTAAGATTGTAATAGTCGAAAAGAAAAATTAAAAGGTTGTATCGAAAGATACAATCTTTTTACATAATTTTTCAAAAAGTACTTTACAAACTAGATAAAATGTAGTAAAATCAAACTCGTTGAAGTGACCAAAGACAGTAAGTGCAAAAGTAAATCTTACCGAGGAAACATTTTTATAATGACGATTATAATATAGTTTCCTTGCCTTAGGAAACTTTTTAATTGATGAAAGGAGACTATATGGCAAGTAAAGAAATTCTTAAACAAAAAGAAGCAGTTGTTGCTGAAATTTCTGAAAGATTAGATAATGCTAAAACATTCTTGTTATTAAATTATCAAGGTCTTACAGTTTCTGAAATAGCTGAATTAAGACATAGTTTAAGAGAAGTAAATTCTGATGTAACTGTTTATAAAAATACTCTTATGAACATCGCGTTAAAAAATAAGAATATTGCATTAAACGAATACATGGAAGGACCTAATGCTTATTTATTCGCTGATTCAATTATCGAACCAATCAAAGTTGTTAGTAAGTTCGCTAAAGAACATCCAGCACTTGAAATTAGAGTAGGTTATATTGATAATGAAGTAGTTGATACTAAAGTTATCGCTGAATATGCTACTATACCAAGTATGGAAGGATTACTTACAATGTTTGCTGGTGGTTTAATTGAACATGTAAGAAATTTAAGTATAGGATTAAATTTATATGCTGAAAAGTTAGAAGAAGGAGGAAATAACTAATATGGCAAAAATTGATAACAAAGATATTATTGAAGCTTTAAAAGAAAAAACTATTCTTGAAGTTAAAGAATTAGTTGATATGATGAAAGAAGAATTCGGAGTAGATCCAAGTGCTGTTGCTGTTGCTGCTGCACCTGCTGCTGAGGCAGAAGAAAGTACAGGAAGCGGAGTTAAGAATGTAGTTCTTAAAGATGCTGGAGCTCAAAAATTACAAGTAATTAAAGTAATTAGAGAAGCTACTGGATTAGGATTAAAAGAAGCTAAAGATATCGCTGATGCTGGTGGAAACGTTAAAGAAGGAATTCCTGCTGCTGAAGCTGAAGAATTAAAAGCTAAATTAGAAGAAGCTGGAGCTACTGTAGAATTAGCTTAATTGCATTAATAGCCTTGTATAAAGGCTTTTTTGCGTTTTTAAAATAAAACAAATTTTATATTGAAAGGGAAGCAAAGTATGAGTCATTATTTTATGAATGATGAAAGTTTAGTAAGTCAAGTTAGAGAGCTTATTTACAAATACGCTTCCTTTTCTTTTACCTTTTTATCAGATAATGGTGTATTTAGTAAAAAGAGTATTGATTATGGTAGTAGATTACTTCTAGAAACATATTTAAAGGAAGAAGATACTACTGGTAAAAAAGTATTAGATGTTGGATGTGGATATGGTTTCATTGGAACTGTAATAAGCGTAGTAACAGATTCATATGTAGATATGGTAGATGTTAATAAAAGAGCTGTACATCTAACAAAAAGAAATATAAAAAAACAAGGTAAATTTAAAGGAAACGTATTTCTAAGCGATGCTTATAGCGAGGTTAAAGATAAATATGATGTTGTTATAACAAATCCTCCTATAAGAGTAGGAAAAGAAAAATTGTTGAGTATATTAACTGGTGCCTTTGAACACTTAAATGAAGACGGAGTATTATATTTCGTAATAAGAAAAGATCAAGGAGCACTTTCAATAAAGAAAATACTTGAAAAAGATTGCATTGTTGAAACAATTAATAAAGATAAAGGATATTTTATATATAAAGTAAAAAAATGAAAAAATAGATAAATTTTGATTGATTTATTGAATTTACTGTGATAAAATTTTATATTGCAGTACATTTGTTTTATTTTTAAAATTTGTGTTCTTTAAAAATTTAGGATTGGGGTGAAATAGTGGCATACAAAACAGTTAAATTTGGTGACCATAGAGAAAGAAGAAGTTTCTCAACTAAGCGTAGTACGCTTGAACTATCGAATCTTTTAGAAGTTCAAAAAGATTCGTTTGACTTATTTTTAAAGGAAGGAATAAAAGAGGTTTTTGAGGATATTTTCCCAGTAGAAAGTTTCTCAGGTTCATTATCACTTGAATTTGGTGATTATTATTTTGATGCGCCAAAATACACAGTTAAGGAAAGCAAAGAAAGAAAAGTTACTTATTCTGCACCTTTAAAGGTTAAAGCTAGACTATTTATTAATGAAACTGGAGAAGTAAAAGAACAAGAAGTATTTTTAGGTGATATGCCTTTAATGACTGACACTGCATCATTCATTATAAATGGAGCAGAAAGAGTTATTAACAGTCAACTTGTTATGGGACCATCTTGTTACTATAAAAATGAAGTAGACAAGAGTGGTAGAAATATCATTACAAGTGAAGTAAGACCTAATAAAGGAACTTGGCTAGAGTATGAATTAGACGCTAGAGGTATTTTATATGTAAGAATTGATAGAACAAGAAAAGTTCCAGTTACTACATTATTAAGAGCATTAGGTTTATCATCAAACGAAGAAATCATTGAATTATTCGGTGAAGATGAATACTTAATGAATACTTTAGAAAAAGATTCAACTAAGAATACTGATGAGGCCTTAATTGAAATCTACGAAAAATTAAGACCAGGAGAACCAGCTACACTAGATTCAGCTAAAAACCAATTAATCGTAAGATTCTTTGATAAATTTAGATATGATTTAGGAAAAGTTGGTAGATATAAATTTAACAAAAAGTTAAATGTTTTAGATAGACTTGTTAACAATAAAATTGCTCAAGATATCGAAGTAGACGGAAAAGTATTAGTTAAAAAAGATACTGTAATTACTAAAGATATTTTAGAAGAAATCAAACCATATTTCATAGATGGATATGGAGTTAAAGAAGTAACTATCAATGAAGAATTAGATACATATAATAAAATTCAAGAAGTTTTAGTATATGCAAATGATGATTCTAATAAAGTAATTAAAATTATAGGAAATGATCAAACTATTGATACTAAGAGATTAACTATTTCAGATGTTTACGCATCATTATCATATTATATGTGTTTATTATATGGTGTTGGTAAATTTGATGAAATCGACCACTTAGGAAATAGACGTGTAAGACAAGTAGGAGAATTAATTCAAAACCAATTTAGAATTGGTATAGCTCGTATGGAAAGACAAATTAGAGATAAAATGTCTACTCAAGAAATCGATGCTGTTACTCCTAAGTCATTAATTAATATTAGACCTGTAACTGCTGCATTAAGAGAATTCTTTGGAAGCAGTCAATTATCTAAGTTCATGGATCAAATTAATCCATTATCAGAATTAAATGATAAGAGAAGACTTAGTGCTCTTGGACCTGGTGGTTTATCAAGAGATAGAGCTGGTATGGAAGTTCGTGACGTTAACCCATCACACTATGGTAGAATATGTCCAATCGAAACACCAGAAGGTCAAAATATCGGTCTTATTACATCATTATCAAGTTATGCAAGAATCAATGAATATGGATTTATTATGACTCCATATAGAAAAGTTGTTGATTCTAAAGTAACAGATGAAATTGTATATATGACAGCAGATGAAGAAGAAGACTACTATATTAGTCAAGCTACAGTTAATGTAGCTGAAGATGGAACAATCACTGATGAACAATGTCCAGTTAGATATAACAAAGACAATATGATTGTTGCTCCTAGTAAAGTAGATTATATAGATGTTTCACCATCACAAATCGTATCTGTAACAACAAGTATGATTCCATTTATGGAACACGACGATGCTAACCGTACACTAATGGGTGCCAACATGCAAAGACAAGCTGTACCATTAATGATTACAGAAGCTCCTATCGTAGGTACTGGAGTTGAAGCTGCAATAGCAAGAGATTCTGGATGTAGTGTTGTTAGTGATATCGATGGTGTTATTGAATATGTTGACTCTAAAAAAATTATCGTAGCTGGTTTAACAGAAAGAAGAGTATATGAATTAATTACATATCAAAGAAGTAATAATGAAACTTGTTATAACCAAAGACCAATTGTTAAAAAAGGTGAAAAGGTTCGTAAAGGTGAAATCATTGCTGATGGACCATCTACAGATCAAGGAGAAATTGCATTAGGTAAAAACTTAGTTGTAGCATTCATGACTTACAATGGATATAACTATGAAGATGCAATTATCTTAAATGAAAGAGTAGTAAAAGACGATGTATTAACATCAGTTCATATTGAAATGAAAGAAATCGAGTGCAGAGATACTAAATTAGGACCAGAAGAGTTTACTCGTGATATTCCTAATATTAGTGAAGAAGCTCGTAAGAATTTAGATGAAAATGGTATCGTAAGAATCGGTACTGAAGTTAAAGAAAATGACATTCTTGTTGGAAAAGTTACTCCAAAAGGAATGCAAGAATTATCAAGTGAAGAAAAATTATTACACGCAATATTCGGAGAAAAAACAAGAGAAGTTAGAGATACTTCATTAAGAGTTTCTCACGGATGTTCAGGTATTGTACATGATGTACAAATATTCACTAAAGAAAATTCTGATGAATTACCAGCAGGAGTTTCTAAAGTAGTAAGAGTTTATATAGTTAAGAAGAGAAAGATTCAAGTTGGAGATAAAATGGCCGGACGTCACGGAAACAAAGGTGTATGTTCATTAATTCTTCCAGAAGAAGATATGCCATACTTACCAGATGGTACTCCAGTAGATGTAATCTTAAACCCACTAGGTGTTCCTTCTCGTATGAACTTAGGACAAATCTTAGAATTACACTTAGGTATGGCTGGTAAGAAATTAGGTGTTCACTATGCAACTCCAATCTTCGATAGTGCTACTGAAAAAGATTTAAATGAAGAAGTTGCTGAAGCAGGAATGGATGCTGACTATAAAACTTGGGTATATGATGGACGTACAGGAGAAAAATTCGACAAGAGAGTATCTGTTGGAGTTATGTACATGATCAGACTTATCCATATGGTTGATGACAAAATCCATGCTCGTGCTACAGGACCTTACTCATTAGTAACTCAACAACCATTAGGTGGAAAAGCACAATTCGGTGGTCAAAGATTCGGAGAAATGGAAGTTTGGGCATTATATGCTTATGGTGCAGCACATATTCTACAAGAAGTTCTTACTATTAAATCTGACGATGTAGTAGGAAGAGTTAGAGTTTACGAAGCTCTAGTTAAAGGTAAACCAGTTCCAGGTGCAGGAGTTCCAGAATCATTTAGAGTATTAATTAAAGAATTCCAAGCATTAGGACTTGATATTCAAATAGTAAATAAAGATGGATCTTTAAAAAATATTAAAGATTTAGAAAGAGAAGAAGACCAAGATGATACACCAGTATCAATCGAGGAAATCGGTAAAAATGAAGAAGTTGTTATATCAGAACCAACAGATGAATCAGATTATGAAGATGTAGAAGATGAATTCGAAGATGATGAAGACATTGAACCTACAGATGATGATTTAGATTTTGAAGAAGATTTTGGATATGACGATGGATTCGAAGATGCATACGAAAGGGGTGAAGAATAATGAATGAAGTTAATGAATTTGATGGAATTCGTATAGGTATTGCATCTCCAGAAAAGATTAGAGAATGGTCATATGGAGAAGTTAAAAAACCTGAAACAATTAACTACAGAACATTAAACCCTGAAAGAGACGGACTTTTCTGTGAAAAGATATTCGGTCCAACAAAAGATTTCGAATGTAGTTGTAAAAAATACAAAAGATTAAGATATAAAAATGTAGTTTGTGACAGATGTGGTGTTGAAGTAACTCGTGCGAAAGTAAGAAGAGAAAGAATGGGACACATTGAACTTGCTAGTCCTGTTAGCCACATTTGGTATGCAAAAGGTGTACCTCCAAAAATGGGATTAGTATTAGATATTAGTCCTAGAGAGTTAGAAGAAGTTCTATACTTTGTAAGTTACATTGTAATTGATCCAGGAATTGCACCTCTTGCTAAAAAACAAACATTATCTGACAAAGAATACAGAGCATATTATGAAAAATATGGAGATGGATTCAGAGTTGGAATGGGTGCTGAAGCTATTAAAGAATTATTAACTGAAGTAGATCTTGAAAAAGAAGTTGCAGAGTTAAAAGAAGAAGTAGACAATGCACAAGGACAAAAGAAATTAAGATTAATTAAGAGACTTGATTGCTTAAATTCATTTTTAGAAAGTGGTAATAGACCGGAATGGATGATTTTAGATGTTCTTCCTGTCTTACCACCAGACTTAAGACCAATGATTCAACTTCCAGGTGGAAGATTTGCTACATCTGATTTAAATGATTTATATAGAAGAATTATCAATAGAAATAATCGTCTTAAAAAATTATTAGAATTAGAAGCACCAACAATCATTGTTCAAAATGAAAAACGTATGCTTCAAGAAGCTGTTGATGCATTAATCGATAACGGAAGACGTGGAAGAAGTGTTCAAGGTGTAGGAAATAGACCTTTAAAATCATTATCTTCAATGTTAAAAGGAAAACAAGGTAGATTTAGACAAAACTTACTTGGTAAGAGAGTTGACTACTCTGGACGTAGTGTTATCGTTGTAGGACCAAACCTAAAAATGTATCAATGTGGTGTTCCAAAAGATATGGCTTTAGAATTATTTAAACCATATGTAATGCAACAATTAGTTGAAAGAGGAATTGCTCACAATATTAAAGCTGCTAAGAAGATAATTGATGTTCAAGATGAAAGAGTATGGGATGTAGTAGAAGATGTTATACGTGAACATCCAGTATTATTAAACCGTGCCCCAACACTACACAGATTATCAATTCAAGCTTTCGAACCAATCTTAGTTGGTGGAAAAGCTCTTAGATTACACCCATTAGTTTGTGGTGGATTCAACGCAGACTTCGACGGTGACCAAATGGCTATTCACGTACCTATTAGTGAAGAAGCTCAAGCAGAAGCAAGATTATTAATGTTAGGTGCTAATAACATTCTTGACCCTAAAGATGGAAAACCAATCGTTACACCATCACAAGATATGGTATTAGGAAACTATTATTTAACATTAGAACTTGCTGGTGAACCAAACGAAGGTAAAGCTTTCAAAAATGCTAATGAAATTTTAATGGCATATGAAAGAAGAGAAATTACTTTACATACAAGAGTATGTATTCTTGCAAAAGAATTAAAACATAAAATTTGGACAGATGAACAAAAGGAAAAATATTTAGTAACTACAGCTGGTAAAATTATCTTCAACGAAATTTTCCCAGATACTTATCCATATATTAATGAAGGAAGTAAAGCTAACATTGAATATATGACACCAGATAAATTCTTTATCGAAAAAGGTAAAAATTTACGTGAAGAAGTTGCAAAAATGCCAGTTGTTCCTGCATTAATTAAAAAAGATTTAGGAAAAATAATTGCTCAAATCTTCAAGAGATATAAGACTACTGAAACTTCAATATTCTTAGATAACTTAAAAGATTTAGGATTTAAATTCAGTACTAAATCAGGAATTACTATTTCTTTATCAGATATTCCAGTAAACACACAAAAACAAACATTAATTGATGAGACTAATCAAACAATTACTCAAATCAATAAACAATTTAAACGTGGTTTAATTACTGATGAAGAAAGACATAACAAAATTATCAAATTATGGACTGATACAACAAATACTGTTCAAGGTAAACTTGGAGAGTTATTAAAACAAGATGTAGAAAATCCATTATCAATGATCATTAACTCTGGAGCCAGAGGTTCTGCAAACCAATTAGGACAACTTGCTGGTATGCGTGGTATTATGGCTAAACCAGACGGTGGTCAAGTAGAAATTCCAATTCTTGCTTCATTCCGTGAAGGATTAGACGTTCAAGAATTCTTCTTAAGTACACACGGTTCAAGAAAAGGTACAGCAGATACAGCGCTTAAGACTGCAGATGCTGGATACTTAACAAGACGTTTAGTAGACGTTGTTCAAGATATCATTGTACGTGAAGAAGATTGTGGTACTATTCAAGGTATCGAAGTTGAAGCATTCACTGATGAAAAGAGTGGAAGTGTAATTGAATCATTCAGAGATAGAATCGTAGGACGTTACTCAAATCAAAAATTATTACACCCTGAAACAAAAGAAGTTCTTATTGATAGAGGTGCATTAATTACTGAAAGAGTAGCTGATAAGATTGTTGATGCTGGAATCACTAAGATGGAAATTAGAAGCGTTCTTACTTGTAAATGTTCAAGTGGAATTTGTCAAAAATGTTATGGACTTAACCTTGCTACTGGTAACCTAGTAGAAGTAGGAGAAGCAACAGGTATTATGGCTGCTCAATCTATCGGTGAACCAGGTACTCAGTTAACAATGCGTACATTCCACACAGGTGGTGTTGCATCTGCAGCTGATATTACTCAAGGTCTTCCAAGAGTTGAAGAGTTATTCGAAGCTCGTATACCAAAAGCAAAAGCTACTATCGCTGAAATCAATGGTAAAATTACAAAAATCGTTGATGAAAAGAATAGATTTAAAATTTATATCACAAATGATGTTGAAACTAGAGAACATGCAACTCAATATAATGCTAAGTTAAAAGTAGAAAAAGGTGACGAAATCGTTGCTGGACAAGCATTAACAGAAGGAAGTGTTTCACCAAAAGAATTACTTGCTGTTACTGACCCAACTACAGTTAACATGTACATCTTAAAAGAAGTACAAAAAGTTTATAAGAGTCAAGGTGTTGATGTTTCAGATAAACATATAGAAACAGTTGTTAGAAGAATGATAACTAAGATTAAAGTTATTGATCCAGGAGATACTAACCTTATCGAAGGATTAAGCGTACCATTAAGAGAATTTGCTGAAATTAATAAACCAGTAATTCTAAGTGGTGGAGTACCTGCTACAGGTAAACCAGTAATGCTTGGTATCACTAAAGCATCTTTAGAAACAGATTCATTCTTATCAAGTGCTTCATTCCAAGAAACAACAAGAATCTTAACTGATGCAGCAACTCGTGGAAAAGTAGATATGTTAAATGGACTTAAGGAAAATGTTATCCTTGGTAAATTAATACCTGCTGGAACAGGAGCTAAACAATACAATAACATCGAAGTAATGCTAAAAAATGAATTATTAGATGATGATGCAGCGGAAGTTCTTGAAGAAAAATTCTTAAGTGATGATGCAAATGAAGAAACTGTTGAAGCAATGTTAAATAATGATATTGAAGAAAGTGCTGAATAATCAGTACTTTCTTTTTTTTCTAAATTGAAAAAATATGTATTATGTGTTATTATATATTATAGAGGAGAATAAAGAGATGGAAAATAATTCACAAGAAAATAATGTTAATATAAATATAACAAATAACGAAGAAAATAAACCAGAAAAAAAGGGATTGCCAATATATTTGATACCAACGATAATTGTACTTATAATATGCATAGCAGGTGGAATATTTTTATCAAGTTTAGATTTTTCAGAAGAAAAAAATCCTTCAACACCAAGTGATGAAAAAACTGAAGAAAACAAAGAAGAAAATAATCAAGATATTATTATTTCAACACCTAATGATGACGAACTAATAATATCAACCATGACAGATGATGAAATAAGTACTCCAAGTAACTAAAAATTATAAGAAAATGCATTTAATTATGTATTTTCTTTTAGTTTATGATAAAATAAGTTAAGGTGATGATTTATGTTTGAAAGTTTAAGTGAAAGATTACAAAATGTTGTTAGTAATATTAAATCAAAAGGTGTTATTAATGAAGATAACATTAGTGACATAGTTCGTGAAATAAGACTATGCTTACTAGAAGCAGATGTTAATGTTAAAATTGTTAAAGAATTCATTAATAACGTAAAAGAAAAAGCTCTTGGAGAAGAAGTAAGAAAAAGTATCAAACCAGGAGACATGTTTGTAAAAATATTAAAAGATGAATTAGTTGAATTATTAGGTGGAGATGCAGCTCCTCTTGAAATGAGTAAAAACCCAACAATTACAATGGTAGTTGGACTTCAAGGTGGTGGTAAAACAACAACTATTGGAAAAATAGGTAACATGGTAAGAAAAAAACATCATAAAAAACCAATGTTTATTGCATGTGATGTTTATAGACCAGCTGCAATCGATCAATTAAAAGATATAGGAAAACAACTAAATATTGAAGTATATGAAGAAGGAAAAGGAAATCCAGTTGAAATATCTCGTCGTGGTATAGAATATGCTAAATCAAAAGGATATGATTATATCTTAATAGACACAGCAGGACGATTACAAATTGATGAAGAATTAATGGATGAACTAGTTCAAATTGAAGAAACAATAAAACCACATGAAGAATTATTAGTAATTGATGCTATGATGGGACAAGATGCAATTAATGTTATTACCGGATTTAATGATAAACTAAAATTAAGTGGATGTGTTCTTACAAAAATGGATGGAGACACTAAAGGTGGTGTTGCTCTTTCATTAAGACACTTAACTAATATTCCAATTAAATTAATCGGAGAATCTGAGAAACTTGATGGAATAAGTGATTTTTATCCAGATAGAATCGCAAGTAGAATTCTTGGAATGGGAGATTTACTATCAATAATTGAAAAAACAGAAGCAGAACTTGATACAGATGAAATGATGAGTACTGCTAAAAAGATGCAAAAAGGAAAATTTGATTTAGAAGATTTCTTAAAAACATCTAATCAAATAAAAAAATTAGGTCCGTTAGAAAACCTAATTAAATTAATCCCAGGTGCATCAAAAATGGGACTAGATAAAGTAGAAATAGATCCAAAAGCAATGGCAAGAACAGAAGCAATTGTTTTATCTATGACACCAGAAGAAAGAAGAAATCCAGATATTATAAAAGCAACTCGTAAACAAAGAATTGCTAAGGGTTGTGGACAAAGCGTTGAAGAAGTAAATAGATTACTAAAACAATTTGAACAAATGAGAACCATGATGAAACAAATGAAAAATATGAAGGGATTTAAAGATTTTAAATTTTAATCTCTTCTTTTTTTTATAAAAAAATAGATTAATAAATAATCTATAATTTCATTTCAGGTTTACTTATATATTTAAACCATTTATTAAAAGTTCCAATTTCATCATCTTCACTATAAATAGTAGGAATATTTAATCTTTTATTACTCATATCATTAAAAGCAGTTTGGTAATCAAAAGAATAACCCTTACTTGTAATTAAATCACCAAAAACTATTAAGGCAGTTCTATGATTTCCATCATTAAAAGGTTGATATAACTTTATTAAGGCAGACACTTTCATAGAACTTTTTAAAATAAGTTCATCTTCAATGTAATTATGAACATCATTTATATATTTATCAATTAAATTAAAAAAAGATTCATCTCTTATTCCAAAATCATTATTACATATAGATTTATTAATTTGACATAAATATTCTTTGTACATCATATCACCTAAAAATATTCTATCATAAATTACTATTTCTTAAAATGGAGAAATTTTTTCCATTGAAGAAAACTAGACATAACATTTATAATGAAATTAATAAATTTAAAAGTGCACTTTAAATTTAAATTTTAAGGAGTTTAAATGAAAGTAATACAATTATTAAATTGGAAATTAGAAAGTATTGAAAAAGAATTAGAGAATATTAAGGAACAAGGATTTGATGCGATTCAAATAAATCCTATGCAACCATTCAAGGAAGAAAAAGTATTTCATTGGTGGTCTTCATACCAACCATTAGGTTTCAGAGTTGGTAATATGTTTGGAACAAAAGAAGATTTAAAAAGATTATGTGATAAAGCAAAAGAATATGATATAGATATAATAGTGGATGTAGTATTAAATCATGTAGCAAATAAAGATTGTTCTCATCCATGTGAACCAAGTGAAAAAGTAGATAAAGAAATATTAGATAGAAAAGACTTTTTTAAAACAAAATTAATGATAAGAGATGGTGATAATAGATTTAGTGCGACAACTGAAAACATTGGACTACCAGGGCTAGACTTATCAAATGATGATTTACAAAATATAATGTTTAGATACTTAACTGAACTAAAAGAATGTGGAGTTAAAGGATTAAGATTTGATGCATCTAAACATATAGGTCTTCCAAAAGATGGAGTTAACTTTTTTAAAAGAGTTAAAATGTTCTTATTATTAAATGGTATGTATGGATATGGAGAATTTCTAGGAGGAAATCAAAAATGGAGAGATGAAATGGCAAAATATATTGATGTATTAACTCCAGCTGATTCACCAATGACAAACAATAATAAAAAAGTAGCGTTTTTTGAAAGTCATGATACATATCTAAACTTTGATCAAAAGTTTCATACAAGAAACTTAACAGAACAAGATTATATTTACATATACAAAAAATTAAGAAATATGTTTAAAAATACACTTGTATATGTTTCACCAATAGATGAAAATGGACCATTTGGAAAAAATAAAGATAATTTAACATGCGAAGAAGTACTAAAACTAAATGAGCAAGATTACTTCAAAAGAGTATATTTAGAAAATGAAAGAATAAAAGATATAAATAATAAAAAAGAATTTGGTCTTGTATTAAAAAGAAAAATATAATAAAATAAGAAAAAT
>JAZUBJ010000100.1:0-23063 GCA_045638445.1 Bacilli bacterium
TTTATCATTAAGCACAGTACTTCTAAGAGGATTAGTATATCCAAGTATTCCTTTACTTGAATAAACAGATTGAATATTATTAGTATTTAAATTATAAATATTTCCATCTTTAAGTAATGCAAGACTATCATAAATATGAGCAACATTATCAACAAGTAAACCATTATTTTTATATAAATCTCCATTACTATCAATATGGTAATAATTTTTATTTACATATGCTATCTTCTTAGATAAATCATCTGAACTATACTTTAATACTTTTGTTTCAAAAGTATTTGATAACTCTATCTCTATATCACTAACATAGTCATAATTTAATGTATATACTTTTCTATCTACATTAACTTTATATTCATTATCACCTATTCTATACTTCATTATTAAATCTTTACTAATATCAGTAAATTCAACATTAATAGTATTAATACCAGATGAATAAACATCAACATAATTACTAAGTAATGGAGAACTTAAACTATAATTTAATAACACTGGAATTCCAGTAAATGAATCAGTTGATTTAGGCATTGGAATATCCCTTTGATATTGAAGTGGATATAATGAACTATTTGTTTTAACATGCATATAGTATGCATCATGTGAACCTCTCTCGCTTGTAAAATCATAATTTAAATGTAAATTTTGAGTATTTGTAATACCAGATGAATTATAATTACTTCTAATTTCATTTTCATCAAGTACCCTATCAAATACTGATAAATTTAAAATATGACCAACAAAATTATATGACACATTAGAATTATTATAATGTTGACTATATCCAATATAACTATCATAAGAAGATAAATCACCTACATCAACAGTAGAAATAGTTTTAATAAACTCACCATCTACATATAATGATATACTCTTATTTCTATAAGTAACTGTAACATCAACATCACTTATATATGGAATATAATAGCCAGTACTATACCACTTATTACCAACAAGAACACATAATTGAAGTGCATGAGAGAATACAGCAAATCCTTGAGCACCATTGCTCTTCATTACACTAAATATAGGAGCATAACTTCTACTCGCATAATTATTGAATTTTGCATTAATAGTAAACTCTTTATTATTTGGGAATTTATAATTATTTACCTTTAAATATTGTTCATGCATTTCATTTGCCTGGAACATAGCTCCATGGGAAGAAATACCTCCAACATATCCACTAGCATTATATTTATTAGCTGTTTTATCAGTAACACTAACTGAATAATTAGCAAATTGTAAATCAGTATAATCCCAATAAGTTCTTGAAAAATTTAAAAGTGAAGCATTAAAGTTTTGAGTACTTGATGTTTGCTCTACCCAAGTAAGAACTTCTCTAATTTTTCCTGAATCAACAAGTTTATTTTTATCAATAACAGTTGGACGATAAATCTCCTTCATTGTTATTTCATTAACACTACTCTTAGAAGTAATGGCTATTCTTAAATAACAATCTTTATAAGCAGTAAACACAATATTATCATAATTAGAAGTTGTATGATGAGTACTAATATAACTATCAACAGCAGTAC
Organism: Bacilli bacterium; assembly: GCA_045638445.1. GTDB lineage: Bacteria > Bacillota_I > Bacilli_A > RF39 > UBA660 > CAG-1000. The sequence continues at coordinate 1,539 of JAZUBJ010000100.1, forward strand.
TTGTAATTGCATTTACATAAACTTGATCTGATGTATATAAATATACATTGTAAGCATTCGGTCTAGTTAAATAATCAACATTAATAACATATGATTTACCATCTTTAATCTCAATAAGTTCACTATAAATAGCATTAACATCATTTTCATTATAACTTGTTGTACCATCACTAGAATTAACATAACCAGGTAAATAAACTAAAGTTTCAAGTAAATTAACATCACTAACTGTACTAACACCAGCAGTATCTTTAATTTCTACACCATTAACAAGAGATTTATCATAAGCATAAATTCTTGGTTGTTCCATAACTTCAATATTATGTTTATCACCCGTTGCAATACCAGCATTGCTTCCAGATAATGTTTTAACAGTACCACTAAAATATAGTTTTCTAATTCTTGAACCATAATATAAGTCTGCATTAACAGCACCAAATAATCCACCAGCATAATGATTAGCTTGAACATTAACATTTTCAAGAGTATCTTCTCTTACATAACCTTCAGTATAAGAACCATATAACCCATCATTATTATAGTATCCTACAAAACCACCAGCATAGTAATTGTTAGCTACTACATTAGTATTGCTTATTCTATTATCTTCAAGATAAGAATAACCAACCATTTCACCAACAGCACCACCGGCTTTATCATAAGCAGTTACATTTGTATCAGTTACATAACTATATCTCATATAAAGGTCATTATTTGTTCTACCTACAAGACCACCAGCTCTTTCTCCAGCATTAATGATATTACTATCAAGTACACCACATCTATACATAAGTCCATATCCATTCCTATAACCAGATATACCACCAATACTATGTGTTTCAGCATTTAATCCTTCAACTTTAGTATTTTTAACATGCATGTCATATATATGATATTGATGACCATAAACACCACCAATATAATATCCAGTTCCAGAAACATGAGAATTTTCAACTAAATTTCCATATTGATAAGCACTTCTATAATGTCCAACAACACCACCAACATAATAGTTACCAGTAACTTCTACATTATCTACATGACAATAACTACAATCTCCATATCCTACAATACCACCAACATAATATGCTGTTCCATGAATTTTAGAATCTTTAACAGACATATTTAAATAAATTGGATAATCTTGAATATTTACTGTTGTAGCATACATACCAAATAATCCACCAACAGAATGTGTTTTAGCTTGGATATCTAAATTAATACCATGAATATTTTCATATTTATCATTTGAAGTATTAGTAGTATAAGCAATTAAACCAGAAACATAAGTATTACCAGAAGCAACCACATGATCTGAAGTTACATTATTTATATTATAACCATGATTTCTACCAATAGGAGCAACATAGTTCTCATTTGGAGCATTAATAGTTATATCTTTAAATGAAACATTTTCCATACTTCCATAATTATACATAATTACATTTACATAACTTGCAGTACCAGTAGATGTATCATTTATTTCAATATCTTCAAAATTAACATTTTTCAAAGAAGTTGCTATCTTTTGAATTAATACATGATAATTACCATTTTTTGTATAATTCAAATCAATTCCCTTTAATGTATGTTTAACAGGTACACCATTTTCCATACCAGTAGACTCAAGTCTATTAAACATAACATTTGTTTTAATATTAGTTTTACCTGTAAAATCAATATCCGCATCTAAAGTATAATTCTCAGCAACAGAAGAACTAACTTGTTGCCAATCATCATAAGTCTTAAGTGATTTATAAAATATAGTATCCAGCCTAATATTTCTATCAATTGAAACTAATTCACCTTTACTATTTCTATATTTAAATTCACTGATTCTATAAGAATCTAAATATTTATCTGGTCTAATTTCAAGTTCAATTTGAGTTGTATTATTTTCAGTAACATTTTTTTGAATATCAGCAAAAGCATCCTCAACTGTAATACTCTCTATAACAAAATTATCTGGATTATCAAGAGTTAATACAATAGTTGCATAATCAGCATATTTACCAATATTAAGTCTTTGAATATTAAACATATTAACGTATAAATAATTATCATTTTGATTTGGTAATAATGTTTCTCCATCTTGAGCATACAGCTTAGGTAATATTCCATCACCTGATTTTGAATAATCAAAAGCTTCCGTATCAAAGATCATTTGATATGTTTCAGGATTTAAATAATCTTTATAATCTAATAATTTTTCTCCATTAACATCTGTTGATAATTGACCATTAACTAAGTTTGTACTCATTGCATAGTTAGATTCATGTGATTCATAATTACCAACAATTCTATTTAAGTAAATATCAACACTACCAGAATATACATTTCCCAAGTATAAAGAACGTTCAACAGTATCTGTAGAAGCTCTTGCACTACCTACTATTCCACCTACAAATGACATATCACTAACTATATCAACCGTAGAGTATGAATTTCTAACATAACCAAGACCATTACCAACAATACCACCAACGTTAGCACCATTAGTAACAATTCTACCAGTAGCATAAGATGTATCTATTGAACCAACACTACTCGAATTTTCTTGCCCAACAAGACCACCAACACCTAAAGTAGACATTGAATTTTCAATACTAATATCTACATCTTGAACAAATGAATTACTTATAAATGCACCAGTACTTCTACCTACAAGACCACCAACAACTAAATTTGATGCTTCACTTATAGTAGTAACATTAACATTTGATGCTGAACAATAAGAAATAATCGACTGACTAGCTTGACCTACTAACGCACCTATTCTCATCGTATCAGTATTCATTGTTTCAGTTACTTCTATAACAGAATTTTTAATATGAACATTAGAAAATTTACCATTACTATTAGAAGTACCAAATAAACCGTGATATGATGTTTTACTTGATTTATAGAAATTTTCAATATTTAAATTTTTAACTGTACCATTCATATTAGACATTAAACCTGAATAAGAAGTAGTTGTAACTCTAATATTTTTTAATGTATGACCAGCACCATCTAAAACACCACTAAATGTTGTTACATAATAATTAGAATATCCAGAAAAATCTAAATCACTCATAATCATAAAGTTTTGACTAGTCATATTTTTAATAGTCATAAAATCTTCAACAGTATATATCTTTCTAAACAATTCCAATTTTAGAAATAACTCATTATTTTGATATTTTCTTGTCGATTTATATCCATTTGAACTAGTAGTTGTAATACTAGATACCATATATCTAGACTCATATGTGGATGGATTACTAACAGTAATCATTACAGTACTTTTACCATCCGCAAATGTTTGTGAATCAATATGAGTAGATAAATTAGATATAACTATTTCAGTAACATCTTCACCATATGGATTATCTACTGTAACTTTTATTTTTGCACTATCAATATTATTTTCAACAACATCCATATGAACTATATCAGCATAATCACTATCACTTAAAGCAGGAAGTTCAACAAAATCTTGACTTGGCATTTTATTACTAGAGAACTTAACTTGAGGAAAATATCCTAAAGAAATCATTTCTTCAACATTAAATCCATCTCCCAAAACATTTTGTTGAAAAGATACATCATGTAAACTAGAAAAAGACGCCTTATCTTGAATTTTACTTGTATAAATATAATCACTAAAATAATAAACATTATCAAGTTTTGAAGTACCACCAGCAGTTTGAATTATTGGACCAATGTCAGGAAGATTAATATTTGTATCTCCAATAACATATGAATTTTCTATTCTACCAGCATTACTATAAACCATAATACCACCTTTATCATAAGCAGTATTATTTAATGGAAATTGATAAGAAACATCCATAAACACATGATTAATTCTAGCTAACGGACCAGAATATCTTGTTAATATACCAAGTTCTCTATTTGAACCACTAGTTAATGCAAAATCAACGATTACATCGCCACCATATACATAACCATTTTCAATTAATCCATAATTTTCTCTAGCAAGTACTGCAGAAGCAGCATAATAATGTAAATCATTTTCAAGTTTAACAACAAAATTTCTTATTTTTCCTTTTAAACCATTATAGTAAGTTAATAAACCATAAAGTTTTTGAGGCATTTGACTTTCTTTAGTATCAGTAATATTAACAACAACATTTTCTATTGTTCCATAATTGTACTGAACAAATCCATAAACACTATCATTTATATTTTTATTATTTAATTGTACATCTAAAACTAAATTTTTAAGAACTGCATCATTTTCAATTCTATAAATTCTATAATATGCAGTATTTGAAGTACCATCAGTTTTAGCTGTAGCCTGTTTCATAGTATATCCTTGAAAATCTATAACACCATGGAAATATCTATATCCAACACCAATTCTACGTGTTGTGTAATTTTGAAAATCTAAATCATTTAATAATATATAATTTCCATATGGCTGTATCTTATCCCAATCTCCTAAAGTAGAAATACCTAAAACTTCATCCTTAGTAGAAATTTCAAAAGTACTCAAAGAATAATACCTATCGCGAATTAGTATACCTAACTCTACTGTATATTCTTTTCCCTCTTCAAGTTCTATATTTTTAACAATATTATTTAAACTTAACGAATCTTTAAGTTCAACATAATTATAAGATTTATACTCAACACCATTTTCATAAACTTTTATGTAATAATCATCATTTGTAATTTCATCACGTTTATCATTCAGATTTATTTTTGCTTGAGTAACTAACTCATATTTATATTCAGGATCAGCAACAACATCATTTCTATCATAAGAATATATTTTAAAATTTTCGATATTATCTGGTCTTACATATCCACCACCATCTTTATATCTAAATTGAATTCTTGCATACCAATCTTCAGGAACATAAAAAGTATATTCTTTATTCGCCCATCCATATGATTTTATATATTTTCCATTTTTATCAAATAAATAAAACACAATATCAAAATCATTATTAGCATCTACATATTCAAAAGAGTATCTTCTCTTTCCTTCTAAATAAATCATTTCACTTGCGGTAACTAAAAAATCACTATCTATTTCAGGAGAATCAAATACTTTAACATTTGAAACAGAACCTTGTTCTAATTCAATATTATCTTTGTATACTTCCTTGTCATATTGAATATGTATTTCAAAATCTTTTATTTCATACTCAGACATAGTACCAGTTCCATTACTTAAAAAGAAACCAGCTGAATCAGTATAATTTTGACCAACATTATATGAATACATTGGTGTAAATATAGCAGCATCAGTATCAAATGTAGATATATCTTTTAAACTTGAATAAGCACCAACTTTAAATGAAAAAGTATACTCTTTATATGAATCTTGTGGAATACCTGTTAATTCTTTCGAATAAGTAGCAGAAGATGTTCCACTATAATATTGAGTAAAATAAATTTTATGAGCTTCATTTAAAGGAACAATAGCTTTTATTTTAAATGATGCAGTAACTATTTGACCATGATAATCACTTAAATCATAAGTATAAGCAGCAGCTCCATTTTTAGAATAAATATGCATATTTCCATTTTTATCTACTGTCTTTGGAATATTTTTGTCATTATACATTTGTAACCATTTAACTTGAGATTTAACATCAGCTATATTTTTTCCCGTTGGATTTCTTAAAGATGAAATAAGTTCAATCTTACCACTAATTCCACTCTCAGTATAAATTGATTTAGTAAACATTAAATACTTAGATTTATAATTTGAACCTAAATTTGTTTCATTATAACCATCAGCATAAACATAGATATTATAAAATTCATTAGTATTTAAATTGTTATATGTAATTCTCTCTGGTTCAGCATTAATTGAAAGTTTTCTTGTATTAACAATATTTTGATTTTTATCTCTTAACTCTAATCTAACAAAAGGAGACTCAATTGCATGATCAATATCTTCAATTGAAATATCAAAGTCTATCATAGTCTCAGTAGTAAATGGATTAGTAATATTAACACTAGCAGGAATTTTATTAGTCATAAACTCATCTATTCCTTGTGTTGTACCAATCTCATATACAGTAGAACCTTGTTGAATTACAGTTGTTACTACTACTTTATATTTAGTAAATGATTTTAAATAATCAAATTCAACATTAATATTGTTTCCTTGTCTTAAAGTTTCAATATCTTCTCCTTCAACAAGAACACTATCAATAATTCTCTCTCCAGCTTCATCATAAACATCAAATCTTAATTTTTTTAATAATTTAATTAAAATTGAATTGGTTTTTCTTTCATTAATATTACATAAGAAATTAATTTTATCAAATGATACACTTTCAACTTCCATAGGTAAATTAATATAACCTAAAGTTGTAATTGGTTTAGATGTAAAATCCATACCAGCAAGTTGATGATTACTAAGACCATTTCCATCATCAATATCATAGTCTGCATATAAAACAATATTAAATAATTGATCAGGATCTAAATCAGTTAAAACTATTTCACTACCTACAACACTATCTTGCTTAATTATAGAGCCATCTGATTTTTTTACAACATACATATAATTATGAAATTCTATATCATCTTCATTTTTAATATTTATACCAATAGTAACTGAATCAATTTGACTATCTTTTACTCTTAAAGAAACATTAGGAGGTCTTTTACTAGTTCTTGTAGTACCAGTAGTATTAGTACTCTTAAGTTCATTACCCTCTCTATCAACAAACTTAAATTCATAATCTATTTTAGAAGAAGAATTTAAACTTTCTGGGGATTCAATCAAAGTTTCACGACCATTAATAATATCAACAACCTGACCATTACTTAAATAAAATACTTTATCACCAATATTTAAAGAAATTTTATTAACACCGCTGATTGCTTCACTCTCTAAATCACTATCAACTTTAACATCATTAACTTCAACTTTCTTAGGATAAATTTGACCATTAACAAATGACATATTTATCGCTGGCAAACTATCAAGTGAACCAGTAGTAATTTCTTTACTATAAAAAGTTACAGCTATACGAGTTTCCATATCTTGAGCTAAATATGTATATGTACCCACCATAGTAAATGTTGTACTAGGAATTAATCCTGCAATCTTAATTTCACCAGAACTATAATAAGTTCTTCTTAAAAATGTTTTATTATTTCTATAAAAAGTAAATGTAGGTTCCTTAACAATAACATGAGCATTATCAACTATTTTAATATTACCAGTTAAAGTATAAACACTTGGAGTTATATCACTAATTGTAACAACAGGTTTTTCCCACACAAACTCAGGTTTTTCAGTTTCCACATTTTCACCATCATTATCACTAGGAGGGATTATTTCCTCAAGTGGTTTATCAGGTTCAATAACATCTTCAATAATAAAATCTCTTATATAAATAGTATCTATTCCTTTAAGAAATTTCTCATAATCATATTCAAAATACTCAAGAGCACTTTCATATGAAAAACTAATTAAAGATTCAAAATCAACATCATTAATAATATGATATTTAAATCCATTTTTTACTCTTTCATAATAACTAATGGAATTTTCTTCAAAATATACAAAACTATTAACAGGTATTACATACTCATTAGTAAATGTTTTAACTTTCATATCATATAAATTTATCATTACATCATCTTCATATGATAATAACAAATACTTTTCTTCATCAATTCTAGTATGTGTATATAAATCAAATACTCTACCATAAGAAACTAATAAACCAGAATATCCAACGCTTCTTTCAAATTCATGATTTATTAAATTAATATTTTCATTATAATTTATAAATGATAAACCTTTATCAATAAATAAAGGATAATTAACATTAACACTTTGTTCTTTAGAACTATCAACATAATGATTAATAGCATTTTTATAAATAAGGTCATTTTCTTTAACATTAACAAACTTTATTTCATTAACATGTTGATTTGTTTTTTTAGAACCTAAAATTAAAGTATCACTATCTATAAAAAAACCATCTTGTTCAACAACTAATACTTCTTTATATGTGTTAAAAAGAAAATAAAATAAAGCACAACACGCAATCAAAGAAAAAATGATTACTACGGGAAAAGCATCCGCCATAAAAGTATTCTCTGTTGAATAATCTTTTTCCTTTATTTTTCTTCTACCGGGAGTTCTTTTGTCAATCTTTTCACGTATTTTATCAAATCTATTATTTCTATTTTTTGCCATAGACATTTTCCTCTCATTATTATCCATAATAATTATATCATAACACCTAAATAAAACCAAAAAAAACTGATATAAAACCTTATATTTTCTTTAATATTTTACCAAACAAAAAAAAACACATATTATATGTGTTTTAAATTACTTTTTATATAAAGGTAAATTATCAACAGATTTAATTAATAATCTATTATTATCTATCATATCAGTACTTAAATTTATCTTATGATCACCAAGAGTTGCAATAATATCAAAATCACAATTTTCTATAATTTCATACTTATCTTTTTCCTTGTTATATAACTGAACCTCATCATGATAATCAACAATCGCATAAGAAAGTGGAGACAATTCATAAGTCTTTTCTCCTACTTGTACTGTTGTTTCATATAAAAATAAATATAAATCATGACCATCATATAAAAATGACTCTTCTAAAAATACCTTATCTTTACCATTATAATAAAATGATGAATCAGAATCCTTATCATAAGTAAGTTTAGTAAACATTTTAATCTTATAATTTTTATTATTTATTCTAGGAAAAACAAGTAACATATTTTTACTAACTAAAACTTCATCATTTTTCTTTTGAAAATATATTGGAGCATCTTCTATACCAACAACTCCATCATTATTCTTTATTTCAGTAATATCGTTATTTTTACTAATAGTAACTTTACCATCATATGTATTTTTTTGACCAGCAAAATATTGATATAAAGGATACTCTTCATTATGAGTATACTCATTCATTTTATTTAAATGACCAAATACTAAAAATAAAGCAACAATTAATATAATTGCACATACAACAGAAATCAAACCAATCATTAAGACTTTCTTATTTTCACGTTTATTATGAACAATTTTAGCAGTCTCATCAATCGAAACATTCGCACTAGTATGTTCATTACTAGTATTTAAAACAATATCTTCTTTGTTTTGAAAATTATTATCATTATTTTGATGTTCTTCCATTTAAAATGTCACCTCACTTTTTTTTAACTATTATTTCTAGTTGTCTAAATGTAACAAATAATTCATAAACAATTATCATTAACACAAATATAGCACCAAGTATAAATGTTAAAGTATCATAATAAATAGAATTCAAATAATTATATACTAAATTAATAATTTTTAAAGAAAAAACTGATATTATAGTATAAACAAGATTTGAACAAATAATATGTAAATTAACACTAACTATCATTGATATAAGTGAATTAATAATAATCATATACATAACAAAATCATTATAGAAAAAAGTTGCAACTGCAAAAAAAGATACCAATGTAAAATTTAATATTAAAGAAGCAACTAATACAACTTTCCTTTTTGACAAAGTAGTAAACAAAGCAAAAAACTTAATTCTTGTTTTCTTATATTTCCTTGTAGCAAAAAAGAATATTAAAGCCATTAATACAATTACAATACCAGTAAATATAAAATACGAAAAAATTCCTCTAAAACTATTTAGCATTATTCTTCATCTCTTTCTCTAATGATTAAATGAAAAACATTTCTACTAAGAGAATAAAATCCTCTTATATTTTCATATTTTCTATTTACTTCACCTTCAATTGATATTGAACCATCAAGTTCACCAACTACTGGCCAATAATCTTTAAATATCAAAAGATTATAAACACCACTCTTAATTCTAATAATTTTAACATTTTCTATTTCTTCTATATCAATTCCACTATCCAAAACTATAACTTTTAATTCATTACTTTTGTGCATTCTTCATACTTCCTATAAACAAGAAACTACTCTCATCCACATCATCATAATCCCCATTAAGTATTGCTTCAACATCATCAAGTGTATCTTCAATACTAACAAGTTCTCCCTTCATACCAGTGTATTGTTCAGCAACAAACATTGGTTGTGAAAAATAATTACGAAGTTTTCTTGATCTATAAAATATTAATTTATCCTCTTCACTTAATTCTTCAAGTCCAAGAACAACAATAATTTCTTCTAATTCCTCATATCTTGATAAGAAAGTTAATGCTTTTTCAATTAAATTAAAATGTCTTTCTCCAATATATTCAGCATCTGCTAAAACACTTGTAGTTTTGAACACATCAATTGCAGGATAAATACCCTTTTCAGCAACACCACGGTCTAAAACTATTTGACCATCTAGATGTCCCATTATAGTTTGAACAGCTTCATCAGTATAATCATCAGCCGGAATATATATAGCTTGGAATGATGTAATAGAACCATCATCAGTAGAATTTATTCTCTCTTCAACTTCAGAAATATCAGTTGACATTGTTGTAGGATAACCATTTTCAATAGGACTTCTACCAAGTTCAGCTGAAATTTCACTCTTAGCTTGAACAAAACGATAAATATTATCAATAAATAAAAGTACATCTTGTTTAGCATTATCACGTAAAAACTCAGCAAGTGTAAGACCACTATAAACTGCCTTACTTCTAGAAGTAGCATTATCACCCATTTGACCAAAAACTATACTCATCTTATCAAGAAGGTTACCTTCTTTCATCTCATCATATAATTCTTTACCTTCTCTACTTCTTTCTCCAACTCCGATAAATACAGAGTTAGATTGAAATTTCTTAAATACGTTATTAATTAATTCTTTAATGATAACTGTTTTACCAACTCCAGCTCCACCAAGAAGACCTAACTTAGAACCCTTTTGAATTGGAGCAAAAAAATCAATTACCTTAATACCAGTCCACAAAATATCACTATCAACGTCAACCTCTTCAAAAGAAATTTTTCTTTCATAAACATCTTTTAAATTAGGATTCTCAATAGTTGTATTATCAATTAAATTACCATAAGAATCAAATACTCTACCAAGAATATTTCTTGAATATTCAATCTTTAACTTTGACTTAGTATTATAAATTGGAACACCCTTTTTTAAATATATAACACTATCAAAAGGAATCGTCTTAGCAATGTTTCCATTAACTTCAACAACTTCAAATTTAGAAATAACATTTCTATAATTAGTTAATAAAATATCACCAACAATAACTGATGAAGCATCATTTAGTAATACTTTAACATTTAAATCTGATACAGATATTATAGTACCGGCCATTTCCATTACTCATCAGACTCCTTTCTACTTCTTAATTTCCTATTATTCATTTCTACAATTGTTTTAAAAGCTTCTGCTTTCTTTTGTTTCAATTGTTTTTTCTTTTTTTCCTCTTCTCTCTCATCTATTTTTTTAAGAGAATTATCTGTAAATGTTTGTCGTTGAACATTTTCAGTAGCATAACTCCACGCTTTAGCAATCTTAATTTCCATAGTTACATAAATAGAAATTAAGTTCCATATAATAAAGTTTAAATCACCCTCAACAACAAAATCATCAAGTTTATTTATTTCACGTCTATCATCCTCATCTAATATATCTCCACCATAATCAAATGGTAAAATTGTTCTTTTAACCATTTCTTGTCTAGAAATATTATAGTAATGAGTATAAATTAAATTAACTTTTGAATATTTATAATTTAATAAACCATCTAAAACAAGATCGAATATATCATCAAATTTTTCATCAAACTCCTCGTTTGCAATAAATAATATTTCATTATCAACTGTAATTCTTATTTTTCTACCAATAATGATTTTATCATTTTTATCTTCATCAGCTCTTAGATAAGAAATAATATTAGAGTTAAAATTTGCACAAAACCCTAAATCACTACCCAAATATATATTTAATTCTTTTGCACTTTTATCTAAATCTAATGATAAATGCTCTTGTTTAAATATTCTATTATTAACAATAGAAGAAATAATATACTTTAGTTCACGTTCATATTCAAATGCTAAATCAACTCTACGACGAGCCTCAGGAACTCTAAGTAAAGCGTGAAAATTCATAACTTTTACAGTATTCTTAACACTCATATTATTTCTCCTATTTTATTCTTTTTTATTTATTTATAACATTATTATTTGTACCTTGAACTGGAACTTGAGTCGTAGGAACATTAACTACTTGTACAGGTGCCACTGGCTGAACAGGCGCAACTGGAGCGTTATTATTCACAACTGGAACGACTACCGGTGTTGATGCAACTGGAACAACTGGTTGAACTGCTGGTTGAACAACAGGAGCAACAGGTGTAACAGGTTTTGGAACAGCAGGTGCAACAGGTTTAGGAACAGCAGGCGCAACTACTGGTGTTGGTGCAACAGGTTGAACTGGTGCTACTTGTACAACAGGTTGAGCAGGTTTAGCAGGTTGAACTGGTGCCACTTGTACAACAGGTTGAACAGGTTGAGCAGGTTGCACAGGTTTTGCATCATTTGCAGCAGGTACATCATTACTCATATTTTTAAATATATTTTTATCAAACTCATCATCAATGTCACTCGAAGAAGCAAAGAAATTAATCTCAAAAGAATCATCATTTGCCATCTTATCAATAGAAACTTTTTCTTCTTTAACCTCTGGTTTACTCTCAACACTTACTTCAGGTTTCGCTTCTTCCACTACTTGAGGTTTACTATCTTCAACTTTAGGTTTAACAGGTTCACTCTTAACCTTTTTACTTGGTTTAACAAGACCATCATCATTGATTTCATTAGTCTTTTCTACATATCTTAATAACTCTTTAACAGCTGTAGATTCACCTAAACCAACAATATAACCAAATACCTCCACTAATCTATCTTGAGAAAAAGGAGAGAATTTCTTTTGATTTAAAAGTCTCATTAATTCCTGACCTTTATATAATTTATCTTGAAGTTCATCTGATAAAGATTCAATATTAACAAGTTGATAAACATCAGCAGTTTCTAAATATGATAACAATTTTCTTCTAACTGCAGAACCAATCTTTTTAATATCATCTCTTTGAACAGCACCACCAAGTCTTGAAACACTAAGCCCATAATTTATAGCAGGTTTTTGACCTTTTTTAAATAACTTTTCACTTAAAACTATTTGACCATCTGTTATAGAAATAATATTAGTAGAAATATAATCCGTAATATCCCCACTCTTTGTTTCCATAACAGGCAATATAGTAATAGAACCACCACACTTATGTTGGCAACCCTTTTCAAGTAATCTTGAATGTGTATAGAATATATCAGCAGGATAAGCATCTCTACCAGTATTTTTTTCAGAAATTAAAGCAATTTCACGACACGCATCAGCATGTTTCTTTAAATCATCTATACAAACAAGAACATCTTTTCCTTCCAACATAAACTCTTGTGCTATAGAAACAGCAACATATGGAGTTAACTTGATTAAAGGTGCAGGATCATCATTAAATGCAGCAACAATTAATGTATAATGATTTGCTTGTTTTTCAGTTAATTTAGTATAAAGTCTCTTTAAATCTTTTTTAGTTTTACCTATAGAAACATAAATACAAATAACATCTTTACCTTTTTGATTAACAATTGTATCTAAGCACAATTGTGTTTTACCAAGTTTTTTATCACCTATTAATAATTGTCTTTGACCTTTACCAATTGGATACATTAAATCTATTGCAGCGATTCCTGTTTCAAGAGGTCTTCTTACAGTAGTTCTATCCATAATTGGAATATTAGGAGACTCAATTTCAATAGTTTTACTATCATTAAACTTTCTTCCAGACATTCTATCCATACCAAAAGGATCTATGATCATACCCATAGAATTTCTAGAAAATAAAGCTTGTAATGGTTCACCCGTAGATGTTATTGAAGTACCAATAGTAATTTTACCATCAGTCTTAACAAGAGAAATATAAACCTTACTCTCATCAATCTTTTCAATATAACCTATATTCTCTTCAGAACCAATAATTACTTTCTCAAAAAAGAAAGCGTCATCTAAACCACTAGCTTCAATAATGTAATTATTTATTTTTGTAACCTTACCAACATGAAAAATATTGTTTTTCTTAACAATATCATCAATTCTTTTATCGATTACATTACTAACATTACCATCCATAGTCAACCTCTTATTTTAATCTATTTTTATATACTATAATCGTATATAATTCCTCTATATACAATTTTAAAACCCTCTGTTATATTTTTATCATAAATAGTAGTTATGTTTTCATTTAAATAATTAAAATTTTCATTCTCATTTCCAATAAATACTTTAATTTCAGGATTAGATTTTAAAATCAAAGAATCAATCTCCTCCAAAAATTTAACAATATTAAACTTCCTCTTTTTTAATAAACTACCTAATATTTCCTTCTCATTTTCAGAAAGAAGTTCATTTATAATAAGTTGTTGTTCACTAGACTGATAAGTCATTATAGTATATATACTATTGTGATTAAAATAATTCTTTACAGTACAATATAACTCATAATGACTATCATCAACACTAATTGAACTTAAAAACTCTTTGATTTTAGATTCAACATCAAAATTGAATCCTTCTTTAATCTTTTTATATCCACTTAAAATATTTCCATCTTCAAAATCAGCATCGGTTGGAAGAATAATATGTTCTCTTTTAACTTCTTCAACTTTTTGAAGATCCTTTTCAAGTAACTCTACTTCTTGCTCAAGTTTAGCATAAGACTTTGTTTTCTTATCAATAGTCTTTTCAAGTATATCTATTTTTTTCTCTTTATCATTAATTAAATAATCATATTCTTGTAACTTATCAACAAAAGTCTTTTTCATTAAAACATTTACTCTTTTAACAGTAAAAGTAAAAATCATAACAAGTAAAGTTAATAAAAACAGAACAATACCAATAGCTAATATTATCTCATTCATTATACATTCACAAATGGATTAAAGAATAACAACATAAAGCAGAATGCAAACATCAATAAAATGAAAATTGCAAGTATTATCATCAACATCATTAATGAACTTACTATTTCATTTTTTACTTCAGGGTTTCTACCAACAGCTTCTGCTACTTTAGAACCTAAAATCCCTATTCCTATTCCGAATCCAGCTAAACTATAACCTATAATCATTCCAACTGAACTCATAATTGAAACAATAACACTACTATCCATAACTACTCCTCCTTATTATAAAATAATTATAACATAACTTTTTGCAACTATTCAATCCTTAAAGACTGATAGGTAAACTTAGCATTTGTATCAAGTTGAACATCTTTGCCATTATAAATAGCTTCAGTTATTACAATTTCATACACATTAGCATTTTCTAGTTTTAATTTAGCACTAAAACCATTTTCTGATAATGCTTTTGATCTATCAATAGCTACACTATCTATTTCATACCCATCACCTAGTAAAGATAACTTACCAGATTGAATTGCATATTTATCAGTCATTTTAAATGTACAAGTAACATAACCAGGTACTATTTTATCTATTTTAATAGACATATTAGCACCAGTTGTTCTTATATTAATAACATCTTCAATATTATCATATAAATTTTTATCATCACCAAGTTCAACATATCCTAAGCTAACAGAATACTCATTCTTAGGAGTTAAACCAACAATTCTAAATGAAGTATCATATTTATCCAACAACACTTTTTCAGTTAACATTTCACCATTTCTAACACCAGTTATCAATAAATAAACTGCTTGATATTTCTCTTCTGGGTCAGTTACAACATATGAAACATCCAAATATGTAGGATATGAAACAATACCTCTTAAACTAACACGTTTATTTATATTAGTTTTATTTTTTGATTCACTATCAACTTTATTTGAATCATTAGGTTTAGAAATAATTGTATTATTTACAATTTGATTAGTACTACTAATAATTAAATTAGTATTATTAACATACTGAGTAAAGTCATTAACAAGTTTATTATAAGAATCTATAAATTCCTTCATATTAGGATCCTCATAATTATTTTCCTTATCAACAGGAACATACTCATTAGTACTACCATTAACTAATTTTAAATCAATGCTATTTCCATCAATCATTAATTTTTCATTAGCAATATCAAATACATAATTATTAAAAGTAATTTTAACAGGATTTATTGTTTTATAATTAATAACATCATTTAAAAAAGATGCATTACCCTGTTTATCAATTTTAACTATTAAATAATTACTAGTAAATATAGTTTTATCTTCATTATATATTTCTTTACCAATTATTAAATAAACTCTATCATCTAGTTTATAGAAACTAGCATCATCTGTATTTTCAATACTAACTTTATCAGTACTCTTAGTAACATTTCCACCCTTAGAGATAAAATAACTATCTCCAAATAAATGTACATCTTCACTAACCTTATCATAAATTACAGCTCTGTTTCCAACTTCAAATGTAGCACCTTCAGCATCTACAAAATAATAGTTACCATCCCAACTCTTCTTTAACTCTCCACCTTTTTTAGAATCAAATAAAACATCTTCGTTATTATATGTAATACTATTATTTAAAAAAGTATATACAGCAGTTAAATTATCATAAGTTCCTGACTTTTTCATTGAAAAAATAAGTAAAACAACAATACCAACTATTATTAGGGAGAATAATAGTATGAAAAACTTATTTATATTATTTAGTTTTCTCATTATTCTCCACCTCCAATAGCTGCAGCATAGTAGTAACTTACCTCTTCACTAGCAATAAGTTTTCCTTTTGCATCAGAGAAATTCATTGTAATTATATAAACATTTCCAGGTTTAAAATTAGAATTACTATCAACCTTTAACTTATATACATAAATATTTGTATCAGAATTATATGTTGTAGTAAATGCACCCGAACTAGCTGAGAAATAATCAGTTGTTGTTGAACTAACTGTATAATCTATTTTCTTAACAGTTTCAAGTAAATAAGAATCTGCAAATACTATATTAATAGCATAAGGATCAGTTTGATTAGCTGTTGCAGTAACTGCACCTAAACTAACGTAAGCACCAAATTTCTCAGTTTTAGTTTTGTCTTTATAAGTTAGATTTTCTTTACTATTATTAAAATCTCCACGATAAGAAACAACAAGCATGTAGTTTTCTCCATCTTTTAAATCATACTCTGATATATCAAATACATATCTATCAGTAGTTGGTTTAACTGAAATACCAGTTTTTTCAAACATTGTAACATCATCAGAAACACTCTTCAATTTAACAGAATACTCTGAATTGCTAATTATTTTACTAGTATCCATGATATTAACTCTATATGTAATAGATGTTGCATTTTTTGTACCCGTAATACTAATTTGAGCTTCTTCAGCACTATCTAAAGAAAATACATGTACCTTAGTACCTAAATCAACTTCAACATCAGCACCATCAACTTGATAAACACCAATAGGAATTATCTCAATTTTATATGTCTTACCATATGCAAATCCATGTTCATTACCAGGTTTTGCATCAAGAGAAATAGACATATCATAATTAAATAAAGTTGAATATGGTATTTCAATATCCATTAATTCAAATTCACCTTCAACATATTCATATAAATTATATTTAATATGTTTAAACCCAATAATATTTTCTAAAGTATAACTAACTAAAATATCCTTATCTTCATATGAATTAATTATAAATGAAGCATCAATATTATCAATACCAACATTACTTAATGTATGGAAATTATACTCTTGTCCCATAACTTTTGTATCATCATCATATAAATAATATTTTTTATAAACATTTGGTGAAACTTCTATTTTAGTATAAAACTTAACCATATAATTCATTTGAGGAGTTAAATCTTTAATTTCAAAAGAAGCTAAATTATCAGGTATATTTGATATTTCACTTACTTTAACAGGATTTAAACCATTATCATCAGTTTCATATAATTCAACATAAATTAAATTATTTTCAAGTTTAACACCCTTAACCATTTCAATGTTAGTTTTAAATAATGCAGAAGTTAACAAAGGAGTAATATTTAATTTATTTGATGTAGGATTAACCAATGAAATACTAGGAACAAGTAAATCAAAAGATACAACATTATTTGAAGAAGTTAATGTTTCCTCTTTTAATTCTTTAAAAGTAATTGTATTTCCATCAAATAAAACACCACGTTCATCCACTGTAACATTCATATTAGCAGAAGCATTAGCTTTATTTGTTGCTGAAATTAATTTTGCAACTGGATCAAATGTTGCAGTTAACTCACCACCAACAACCACACCAGTTTGAACAAATTTATTTTTTAAAATATTAAAATAATTTCCATTAGCATCAAGACCTAATACTTGAATAGCCTTATATTTAGAATTAACATCAAAACCAGTATTACCTGAATCAAAATAAGCTTTCATTCCAATAGTTAAATTCTTACTCATATAATCTGGATAGTTTATTAAATTAATAAATGCAACTCCATTATTTAATGTAAGACCATTTATATTAATAACTTCTAAATTTGAATCACTAGGTGGTGTAATTGAAACATCTACACTAGCAATTTTATTTATTTTTTCTTCATTAGATTCTGGATTTAAAATTCTTACAATTAACGTATTTGAATCAACTTCAGCTTCATAATTTAATCCTAAAGAATTTGTTAAAGGATGTAAATATTGAGAAGATAATGTTGAATAAATTGCAGGATTTCCCTTTAAAGTTCTAATTTGAGATTTAATTGAATAAAAATCTCCAGATTTTAAACTACTAAATGCAACAGAACTAAAATCAGTATTATTTACAGATATATTTGGACTAGATGCAGGATTAGTATTATTACCAACAAAACTAAATAATTTATTAGTTTCTAAAGCTTTATCAACATCACTTACTTTATACTTCCATGTAGCAGAAGTATTATTAGATACGGAAGGATATGTTTCATATAAAGGTAATTCTTTTGTAGCTTCCAAATCAGGACTCTTAAGTACTATATCCTCACCATGTATTGCAGGATAATTAACAGGTTCCTTAATACCATCACCATCTAAATCTAACTCTACTTCATATGTAAAATAATATTTATTTCCACGTCTTAATGAATCTGTATCAAAAACATTATTCTCAGTACCATAACCTACTTGATATATAGTATTAGAAACATTACCATCTTTATCATATGGAAGAACTCTATCAAGTTCAGGTAATATTTCAAACTTTTGTGTTGTTGGATTATATACCCATACATGATAAATTAAATTCATTGCATTTAAAGCATCATTAGGATAATTAGCAACTAAATTATATCCAACTAAAGTATTTGGTTGTAAATTATTATCATAAGTTAAACCAAAACCATCTGCTGTTTTATTTAAAATCTTTGTAACTTTTATTGCATCATCACTATCACTAGGTACTTCAGGTACATAACTATTTACATTAAATGTATAAGTATCATTATCAATAGGAATTTGATTTTTATACTTAGTATAATCATATACATCACTTATTTTTAAAGTATATGTTTTTTGTGAAAAATCAGTATTTAAAGCATTAAAATATGCAGGATTTAATAACTTTTGTGTATCATAAAATTCTTCTTTAATTGTACTTACATAAGCAGAATCATTTAAATCTACTACTTTTTTCCATATTTCAACTTGACCAGATGTATTACTACCTTGATATAAAGTTAATGTCATTCCACTAATCGTACTAGCTTCAAGTTTTGCATCTTCATTTTCCATATCAGATAATCTCATATTAATAGAAAATGCAGAACTATAATCAACATTAGAACTAAAGTTAGCACGTAAAGTTTTTGGTTTTTCATCTGTTTGAACAATTACACTTCCAATGTACGCCTCATCAATAATAGGATTATCATCTTTTAAATCAATATCAGCATAAACTTGGAAAGTATATGTTTCATTTGCTCTTAAATCATTAATTGCAATTGGAATAGTTTCTTCACTTGTAGAAGATACAATTGTATATGTTTGATATTCTTCAACAGAATTTTTATAAACAACTCTATAATCATCACCAGAAATTGTATCATACTTATCATCTATAATAATTGTTCCATTAATTTGTTCCCATGTAACAAATGTCTCTTCAAATCTTATTGTTGGATACTTAACACCATCAAGTTGCATTGTACTACCAAGTTCTTTAACATATTCAATAGTCTTTTCATTATCATAAAATTCAACAACAACTCTATAAGTATAAGCAGAACCTCTATTTAAATTATTCTCATCAACATTAACACTAACAGTTTTTAAATCTTTAGTTTCAAAAGTTAATATAGGAAGTTCTTTAGTCATATCTTGATCTACTCTAAATATTTCATATCTATAACCCTTAATTCCATAATCATTATCCACTACATTTGACATACTTAATTCAAAAGTAGACGATCTCTTATTAACTAAATAATTTAATTTTCCAATTGAAGGAGCTTCTTTTAAAGTAAACATAGTTTTTTCTTCGCTATATCCATCTTCAACGGTAACACCTTCACATTGAATTTCACTCATAACTACTTTATATTCAGTATTATTATCTAAATCGGAGAAAACAACCTCAGCTTTATTACCATTTGAAAAATCAACTGCTTGATAATCAAGTTTACTTCCATCTTTTCTATATATTGTTATAACTAAAGATGTAACATCAGAATAATTTTCACGATTAACTGCAACAACTAAAGAACTAGAAGTAGCATAACTTTTCTTAAATGAAACACCTATTGCTTCAGTTCTAAAAATTTTATTTACAAATGTTCTTTCATATTCAATATCTTCAATCTTATAAGTTGATTTAGCATAAATTGTATATTCAGTATCAGGAAGTAAATTTGCTGTTGAAACAAATGCAGATGTATCTCCAGCAGGAATACTACTTTCATAAACAACTTCTAATGTAGAATTATTTACAACACTAACTTCTGTAGGAGAAGTAATAATAGAGTCTTCATCAGTTATTTCAATTTCAGCATCTAATTTTATTGGAGTAACAACCATATTTACAACTTTATAAACAGGTTGTTTTACAGTATCATCTTCTTCAACAACTTCTTCATTAACATTGTTATCAGAATCGTTTATAGAGCCATTATTTTCAACATCTACTCCACCACCTGAAATATTTGTATCAACATTAGGTTTATTAACACTAGGTAATTTATTAGCTTCTTGAGGTATTAAATCAATATTAGCATTACTATCTATAACTAAATTACTTAATGTAATATATTTTTTACCTTCTTTAGCAATAGTTTTATCCTTCATATTAATAGTAATATCACCACTAACAATAGATAATTCATTTGCTATTGATTGGTGAGATTTAGTATTACTATAAATATGAACAACTTCACCATCAGTATATTCAATATAAACATAATTTCCAAAATCTACAACTTCATCTTTACCTATTGTAGCTCTTATACTATCAGAAACAAATAAATACTTGTTTTCATTAATTCTAATTAACATATTAGAAAAAT